>JANMIX010000767.1:0-3472 GCA_031376015.1 Acidimicrobiia bacterium
GTGCCGGTGCCGCCTGCCGTGCGGGGTGCGATATCGGCGGGCGTGGCACGACGACCCCACCCCAGCGCGGCGAACACGGCGGCGGTGGGGCCGGGGCGGGCCAGCTTGGTGACACCGGCGATCACCAGCAGCAGGCCGGCGGCCCCGGTGAGGATGCCGAGGTGGTCGAGCGCGTCGAGGCTCAGGCCGCCACCCAGGTGCCGTCGGCGGCGGGTGTCCAGTCGCCCAGGGCGTGAAAGCGCGCCAGCACGTCGGCCGCGTCGGCGCGCCCGTGGAGGGCGTGGTGGACTTCGCTCATCACCAGATTCATGGCATCGAACCGGCGCACGCCCAGGCTGTCGGCCAGGGCCCGGTCCCACACGGACCCCACGACCTCGGTGCCCGGTAGGCGGCGCCCGGTGGTGGTGTGCACCTCGCGGTCGCGGATCTCGGTGAGCACGGTGCGCAGGTAGTCGACGTGTGGGGTCTCATCGGCCCGGATGTAGGACACCAGCCGGGCCGCCTCGCCGTCGCCGGCCACCCGACCTGTGTCGCCGAGCACCTCCTCGGCCCACGCGAAGGTGTGGAAGGCGGAGATCTCGATGAACAGCAACCGGATCATGCGTTCCAGCAAGGTCTCCAGGTCGGGGTCGATGTCGTCGCTCAGCATCCGGGGCCGGCCGCCGGTGGCGGCGCCGCCGGGCCCGGTGATGCCCATGCGGGCCAGCATGCGCTCGGTCTCGTCCTCGGTGACGGGGTGCTCGAAGGCCACGTCGCGCGCCGCGAACCACATCTGGCGGTGCCCGCCCTCGTCACCGTGGCCGGCCTCGTCTCGGGCATGGGCCTCGTACAGCCCGCCGGTGAGATGCCCGTAGGCGGTGCCGGCCATGTCCTCGTCGAAGGTGCGCTTCGCGGCGGGCACCGGCGTCATGCGGATGAGGCCGCCGAAGCCTTCGACGGTGCCGATGCGGGTGAGGATGGCGACGATCGGTTCCCGCACCCCCGCATCGAGGAGGCAGCGGGCCTGGGCCACGTTGGGGAAGTGCGCGGGCCAGGTGTCGATGGGCAGGGCAAGCGCCTCGGTGCCGAAACGGGCGCGGTGCGCGTCCTGCCAGGCGGCGATGGCGGGCACCCGGTGCAGGGTACGGGGCGACACGTAGGTGCCCTCGGAGGTGAACCCGCCGTGGCACACCACGCCGCCGGCCACCAAGGGCGCGGCGTAGTCGTGGGAGCGCAGTAGTTCCTCGGCCGGGTATTCAAGCGTGGGCATGGCGTCAGTCTCTCTGTCGGTCGTGCGTTTCGTGCGGTCGGTTCATGCCGGGGTGGGTGTGCGTTGCAGGTCGAGGGTGGCGGCGCTGAGGGCGGTCAGTTCCTGTTCCCAGTCGGTGGGTTCGTCCAAGGGCACCAGCACGAACTTGGAGGTGCCGACGGCCACGAAGTCGGTGAGCGTGCGGCGCACCGCGTCGTAGCCGGAGGGCACCACCGCGGCGGGGTCGGTGAGGTCGGGGCGCCGGGCGGCGATGGCGGCCAGCACCATGTCGGGCACCGGTCCGGTGGTGTAGGGCACCAGCGCGCCCCAGTGCTCGCCATCGATGGCGCGGCCCGCTTCGGCGGCGGCGGCCTCGATGACCGGCCGGCGGGCCTCGACGTCGGCGGGGGTGCAGAAGCTGGGCAGCCATCCCTCGCCCAGTCGCCCGACGCGCCGCAGTTCGGCAGGGGCCAGGCCGCCGAGCCACACCTCGAGCGGTGACTGCACCGGGCGCGGTCGCACGCTCAGGCCCTGGAACTGGAACCAGCGGCCGTCGTGGTCGACCGAATCCTCGGTCCACAGCCGGCGGATGATGCCCAGGCTCTCGTCGAAGCGCGAGGCGCGCTCGGTGCGCTGCACCCCGAAGGCCTGATGTTCGGCCGAGTCGGCCACGCCCAACCCGAAGGCGGGCAGGGCGCGTCCGCCCGAGAGGCGGTCGAGGGTGGCCCACTGCTTGGCCACCACGGCCGGGTTGCGGCCCGGCAGCACCTGCACGCTGGTACCCAGCTTCAACTTCTCGGTGCGTCCGGCCGCCACCGCCAGGCCCATCATCGGATCGGGGCACTCGCCGGTGAGCCGCTCGGAGAGCCACAGCGAGTCGAAGCCGAGCCCTTCGAGTTGGTCGACCAGCGCGCGGAAGGGCCCGCCGTCGTTGCTGCGGGAGCGGACCCCCAACCCGTAGCCGATGCGGACCTTCACCGGCCGAGGGAAACAGCGATGCCGATGAGCAGGTCGGCCACGGTCTCGGGCCGGCTCAGGAAGGGGGAGTGGTCGCTGTCCCACTCGACCACGTGGTCGGCCCGCGCCGCCATTGCCCGTTGCAGGTCGGGATGGATGGCCTCGTCGAGGGCGCACACGGCGAAGGTGGACGGCACCGTCCGCCAGGCAACGTGCTGCACCGTGTCGGTGAAGCACTTGAACCGCAGGGGCCGCAACCGGGCGATCGCCGCGGTCGCAAGCGCCTCAGGGCTGGTGCCGTAGAACGTGGCGACCGCGTGGTCGGGGTCGATGGTGGCTACGCCGTCGTCATCGACCCGCAGCGCCGCAGGGATTCTCGTCGGCGGGAGGTCCAGTTCGGGAAACACCCGCACCAGTGGTTCGCCGGTGTCGACCTGGAAGGCGCACAGGTACACGAGGTGGCCCACGTTGGGCCCGGTACCGGCGTCGGTGATGACGGCACCGCCGTAGCTGTGGCCCACCAGCACCACGGGGCCCTCGATGGCGGCCACCGCTCTGCTGACCACTGCGCTGTCGTCGGCGAGCGACGTCATGGGCAGGTCCACGGCCACGGCGTCGATGCCGGCGCCCTCCAGCAAGGGCAGCACGGAGTCCCAACACCAGGCGCCGTGCCAGGCGCCGTGCACCAACACCACCGTCGCGGGCTGCAGCATCGCGAGAGCTTCGCGCGCCGGCCTGTCGTGCCCCTAGACCGATCGAGTCCCATTAGCGTCGCCGCGGTGACTGCTGCTGACCTCCCTGCCGCTGACCCTGCTGCTGCCCCTGCCGCTGGCCCGTCGGTGGGTGATCCCAGCGCGACGTTCCGCCTCGACGGGCGCACCGCCATCGTGACGGGCGCCTCCAGCGGGTTGGGCGAGCGGTTCACCCGAGTGCTGGTGGCCGCGGGCGCCACCGTGGTGGCGGCCGCCCGAAGAGCGGATCGACTCGAGGCCCTGGCCGCGGAGCTGGGGGATTCGGTGGTGCCGTGCCCGGCCGATGTGGCGATCGACGCCGACTGCGCCCGTCTGGTGGAGGTGGCCGTTCAGGCGGGCGGTGGCCGCATCGACGTGCTGGTGAACAACGCGGGGGTGTCCAACACGGCGCCGGCCGAGACGGAGACTGCGGAGGACTTCCGCAGGGTGGTCGACGTGAACCTCAACGGGCTCTTCGTGCTGAGCCAGCAGGCGGGGCGGGTGATGCTGGACGCGGGCGCCGGGTCGATCGTGAACGTGGCGTCGATTCTGGGCC
>JANMIX010000577.1:0-1978 GCA_031376015.1 Acidimicrobiia bacterium
CTGCCGCCGCGAAGAAGTCCTCGAAGTCGTTGCCGGCGAGCGAGGGGGCGACCGGTGCATCGCCTGGGGCATCACGCGGCTCGGCGGGCGCCTCTTCACCGGCCGGAGACGGCATAACCGGTGCATCGCCTGCGGCATCACGCGGCTCGGCGGGCGCCTCGTCGGCGACCGGGGTTTCCTCCACCGGGCTCGGCTCGGCGTCCCAGGCACCGCGCGGGAGAAGATCCGCAGCGCCAGCGGCGGCCGCGACCTCTCCAGCGGGTTCGGACGACATGTCCGTACTCTACGAGACAGACCCGCCGGCAACGGTGCGCGCGGCGCGTGCTCGGGCCCGCGCCGAGCCGATCCGCACGACGACCTCCACCTCTGTCCCTTCGGAGAGGTAGTCCTCGAGGGTCGCGCCGTTGCGTTCGGCGATGTCGCGAGCGGCGGCACGACCCCACACGGCGCCGCTGAGGGCCGCCGCGTCGGCGGCGCCCTGGGCCCGATGGCGCTCGTCGAGGCGCACCCCGACCTGGCCGAGGACCAGAAGCATCCCGACCGCAGCCATCACCACGAGCAACATCAGGGGCGCGATCTGGCCCCCGTCGGATCGACGCGCACGTCGCATGGCTCGACTCCTGACCGGGACCCGCCCGGCGTCGCTCAGTCTTCGCTCTGGAGGACGGGAGCGACGGCTGCCACCGACTGCCCCTCGTCGAGGCCCATGACCCGCACGCCGGTGGCATCGCGACCCTGGCTGGAGATCTCCCGCACCGGCATACGGATGACCGTGCCGCCGGAGTTGATGACGAAGATCTCGTCCTCGAGGCCCACCATGAACGCCGCCACGACGTGGCCCTTGCGAGCGGTGAGCTTGATACCCCGGACACCCTGACCACCGCGGCCCTGCACGTTGAAGTGCTCCAACTGGGTGCGCTTGCCGTAGCCGGCGTCGGTGACGATGAGCATGGCAACGTCGTCACGGCAGGTGTCGAGCGACACGACCTCGTCGCCGGCCCGCATCCGCATGCCGCGCACGCCGGCCGCAGCCCGACCCATGTGACGCACGTCGTCCTCGTTGAACCGGATGGCCTGGCCCAGCTTGGAGATCATCAAGATGTCGTCGCCGCCATTGGTGGGGATGACCTTCACCAACTCGTCGTCACCGCGCAGGTTGATGGCGATGATGCCGGTCCGCAGCGAACTGTCGTACTCGTTGAACTTGGTCTTCTTGACCTGACCGGCTTTGGTGGCGAAGAACAGGAATCGGTTCGTCTCGTAGTCGCGGGTGTCGATGATCGCCTGGATGTGCTCGTTCGGTTGGAGCTGCAGCAGGTTGGGGATGGCGGTACCGCGGGCGGTGCGGTCCTTCTTTGGGATCTCGTGCGCCTTCAGGCGGTAGACGCGGCCCAAGTTGGAGAAGAACAGCAGGTAGGCGTGCGCGGTGGTGGTCACCATGTGGGTGACGTAGTCGTCGTCGCGCAGCTTGGCGCCGGCCACACCCTTGCCACCTCGAGCCTGGGCCCGGAACTGATCGAGCGGGACAGTCTTGGTGTAGCCCTTCGAGGAGAGGGTGACCACCAGTTCCTCGTCGTCGATGAGGTCCTCGATGTTCATGTCGCCGGCGTCGAGGGTGATGACCGAGCGCCGCTCGCTGGCGAACTTGGCCCGAACCTCGCCCAGTTCGGTCTTGATGACCTCGCGCAGGCGGATGTCGTCGTTGAGAATGGCCTGCAGGTCGGCGATCTCCTGGCGGAGTTCGTTGATCTCGGTTTCCAGGTCGATGCGCGACATGCGGGTGAGGCGCCCCAACTGCATGTCGAGGATGTGCTCGGCCTGCATCTCGCTGAACTCGAAAGGCTCGGCCATGAGTCGCTCGCGGGCATCCGCACGGTTCTCCGAGGCCCGGATGGTGGCGATGACCGCATCGATGACGTTGATGGCCTTGAGCAGACCCTCGCGAATGTGGAGCTTGGGGGCGGCCGCCCGCCCGCGG
>JANMIX010000027.1:0-5835 GCA_031376015.1 Acidimicrobiia bacterium
GGATCGACGCCGGGCGGGATCCGGAACGACAGCTTCACCGTGGTGAAAGGCCGCAGCACGTTGCCGGCCGAGGCGACCTCGGGGATGCCATCGGCCCCGATCACCGACAACGAAGGCTCCCACGTGCGGGCCCGCAGTTGTCCCGCTGGGTCGCCGTCACCGACGAGGCCCGAGAGGGCCGGATACATCCCGGTGGCCACGGCCGGCAGTTCGCCGGCCAGCGCGGCGATCTGCGCGGCCCGATCGGGTGGGAGCTCGGTGTGCAGTTCGGGCACGAGGACGCGCCCGGTGGCGGCGTCCTCGACACGGTCGAGGAGCTGACGCAGGATCCGGAACGACGACG
Source organism: Acidimicrobiia bacterium (assembly GCA_031376015.1). GTDB lineage: Bacteria > Actinomycetota > Acidimicrobiia > Acidimicrobiales > JACDCH01 > JANMIX01. The sequence continues at coordinate 344 of JANMIX010000027.1, forward strand.
GCACCACGCCCCCGGCGGAGCCCGAATGCACGCCCTCCTGCAACACCCGCACGCTCAGGGTGATCCCGATCAGACCGCGCAACGACGTGGTCATCCACAACCGGTCATAGGAGGCGCAGAACGAGTCGAGGGCGACCACGAGGGTCGGGTTCCCCAGCCCGGAGCCGAGGGCCTCGGTGTGCGCCGCCAGATCGGGGGAGCCCGACTCCTCGGAGGCCTCGATGAGGACCACCAGCCTGCCGTGGGATCCACCGCTGACCTGCAGCGCCTCGACCGCCGCCAGCGCGGCATAGGTCGCGTAACCGTCGTCGGCGGCGCCCCGGCCGTAGAGCAGATCACCCTCGCGCACCGGGGTGAAGGCCGACAGCCCTTCCCGCCAGCCCGTCATGGGCGGCTGCTTGTCGAGGTGTCCGTAGACCAGCACGTCGCCCGCCCCTTCGGCGCCGGCGGTGGCGGGGATGTCGCACACCAGCACGGGCGTGTGACCGGCCAGGGTGTGCACCTGCACCGTCATACCCTCGATCCGGCGGCCGGCGCACCAGTGGCGCAGGTGCTCGACGGCGGCGTCCATGTGCCCCGCCGCCGCCCATCCGGGGTCGAACATGGGCGACAGGTTCGGTATGCGGATGTACTCCTCGAGGGAGGGCAGGATGTCCTCGTCCCAGGTGCGCTCGGCATGATCGGTGAGTTGGGCGGTATCCATCGGTCGCGGACCGTACCGTTCGGGTGCCGGGGTTCGTGGGCGCCAGCGAAGTGTTCCGGGGAGGATCGATGTCTCGTGTGGTCGTCGTCGGCAGCCTGAACGTGGATCACGTGCTGCGGGTCGACGCCCTGCCGGGCGCCGGTGCCACCGTGCTGGCCCGCTCCTACGAGGTGGCCTTGGGGGGGAAGGGGGCCAATCAGGCCGTGGCGGCGGCGCGTCAGGGGGCCGAGGTCGTGATGGTGGGTTGCACCGGTGCCGATGGCGGCGCCGGCCGTCTGCGAGCGGCACTGACCGCCGAAGGGCTCGATCTGACCCATGTCGCCACTTCGACCCTGCCGACCGGACGGGCCCACATCACGGTCGACACCGATGGCGCCAACGTGATCGTGGTGGCCCCCGGCGCCAACTCGGCGACGGTGTGGCCCCCGGGAACGCACCAGGGCGCCGCCGTGCTGCTGGCCCAGCTCGAGGTGCCCCTGCCGGTGGTGAGCGCCGCGTTGCGCGAGGCACGTGGCGCTGGCGTGACCACGGTGCTCAACCCGGCGCCCAAATGTGAACTCGGATCCGACCTGCTGGCCCTCGTCGACTTCCTGATCCCCAACGAGGTCGAGGTGGAGGGACTCCCGCTCGACGGTTTTGCGGGCGTGGTGATCGTGACCCTGGGGGCCCGAGGGGTCGAGGTGCGCGTCCCGGGCTCTTCGCCTGAGCGGCTCGCGGCCTTCGCGGTCGATGTGGTCGACACCACCGCTGCCGGAGACGCCTTCTGTGGCGCCTTCGCCGCCGCGCTGGCCGCGGGTTCATCCACCAGCGATGCAGTGCGGCGGGCCAACGCGGCGGGGGCGCTGGCCTGCACGATCGCCGGGGCCATGCCCTCGCTGCCCACGGCCGCCGCCGTCGATGCCCTGCTGGCCGGCGGGCCGCCTCCCCGCGGCTGACGGGGTGGTCACCGGAGGCGGCAGTTCAGCAGTGGCTCGGGCGGGCCGCCCCTGCGGGTGATGGGAACTGGCGGGCCTGGGGTCCGTCAGCCCCAGGCGAGGCGTTCGGCGCGCCGCGGGTCGAGTGCGAGCCGAGGGGTCTCGTCGAGCACCATGACCGCCCGGTCGGGAAGGTACCGGGGCCACTCGGGCAGTCCCTCGTGCCCTGGGGCGCCCTGCCGGGCCATGGCCAACCACGCGTTCGAGGTGGCCGTGCCCAGCGCCTGGGTGGCTCCGTCCATGCGCCCGAGGAGGAACTCGACACCCATCTTGTGGAGGTTGTCGAACACGAAGGGGACATCGATGGCGTGCGCTGCTCCCATCGCCCCCTCGAAGGCAGACGATCGGTAGGCGAACTCGTACATCCAGGTCGGCGCGTGCGGTGTCTGAGCCTCGGCCAATCGGGTGGCCGGCAGCCGGAACACCTGGTCGGTGCCGAGCGCACACCACAGATCATCGAGCGTGGCCCCGGGCCGATGGCCCTCGTACACCGCGACCACTTCGTCGGGATCGCGGGCACCGACCATGTGCGCCACCCTTGACCGGAAGGCCTTCTCGGTCAGGCCCCCCTGGGATCGGGTCATCAGATGGAAGAGGTTCCATTCCTCCGAGGTGGCGCCCACCAACAGGCGGACACCCGCCGCGCTACCGGCGCGTACCGCCTCGAGCGGCGCGATGGGCAGCACGCTGCCGCCCACATGGGGCATGAAGGGCAGTAGCCGGTCGGCGTCGGGCCGCAGCGAATCGTCGAGTGTCCGTTGGGCGGCCAGCAGTGTGGCAACGTCACTGTCGAGGAGGACTCCGTCGTCGCTGCCGCCCAGTGCCGCCTGCAGGCCGGCATGCACCTCGGCCGCGGTGTCGGCCCGCAGCACCATCTCGCCGGAGCCCGACTGGGGAATGGCCCCCTGGAACAATCCGGCCGCCGCCGGGGCGCCGAGCAGGGATCCCACCGACATCCCCCCGGCCGACTCGCCGAAGATCGTGACCCGTTGGGGGTCGCCGCCGAATGCGACGATGTGCGCTCGCACCCAGTGGAGTGCGGCGATCTGATCGCGCAGGCCGCCGCAACCCGAATCGGGGTGGCCGTCGACCTCGACGAAGCCGAACACCCCGAGCCGGTAGTTGATCGTCACCACCACCACGTCGCCACGGCCGGCCAACCGGGAGCCGTCGTACCAGGGCACGTCGCCCGAGCCCGCGGTGAAGGAGCCACCGTGGAGCCACACCATCACGGCTCGGCCGGCGTCATCACAGGCGGGGGTGAACACGTTGAGGAACAGGCAGTCCTCGCTGCTCGGGCGGTCCTGCGCGCCGAGCATCGCCTCGAGGGGCGATGGGTTCTGGGGTGCGATGGGGCCGAACTCGGTGGCGTCGATCTCGGCACTGGTCTCGGGCAGTGGCATCGGGGGCCCGAACCGCTCGGCCCGTGCAAAGCGGATGCCGCGGAACTGGCCGATGCCGTCCTTGTCGCGGCCGCGGAAGCGGCCGACAGCGGGGGTGGCGATCATGTCCGGACGGTAGCGGACCCTCGCTCCCGTGCCGTCTCGTCCGGTGCGCCGTCCGGCGAACCGTCAGCGGGGGAGGCCCAGGACCCGCTCGGCGAGGATGTTGCGCAGGATGTTCACCGTGCCGCCCATGATCGTGTAGGCGGGGGCGTAACACACCGCTCGTGCCGCCCGGGCACCGAGTCCGTTGGCGGCGCCCCACAGCAGCGCGTGGGGCCCGAGCGTCTCGGCGCAGAAGTCGGCCACGACCTGTTCGAACTCGGTGCCGAAGGTCTTGGTGGCGGCCGAGAACCCCTTGGGTGCCTGTTGCAGCGTCTCGCGCAACACCAGCAGCCGGCCGATCCGGTACCGGCTCTCGATCCAGGCGATCCGTTGACGGACCCGCGGGTCGGCGCGATCGACGAGCCCGGGTGTCGCCATCACGTCACGCCACAGGGCGTAGTTCGACACGAGCCGGTCGATCCCGCCCCGCTCGTGTTCCATCTGGCGCATGAGTTGGCGGAAGCTCCCGTTGAGCTCGCCGACCAGGTTGCCGCCCGGCACCCGTACCTCGTCGAGGGTGACCTCGCAGAAATGGTCGTTGGTGGTCATGTCCTGGATGGTGCGCACCTCGAGGCCCGGGGAGCCCATGTCGACGATGAACTCGGACAAGGCCTGATGGTTGGGCGCGTCGCGATCGGTGCGGGCGATGCAGTACATCCATTGGGCGTGGGCCGCGCCCGAGGTCCACACCTTCTGACCGCTGAGCAGCCAATCGTCGCCGTCGGGCACGGCCCTGGTGCGCAGCCCGGCCACGTCGGAGCCGTTGTCGGGCTCGCTCATGCCGATGCACCACATCGACTCGCCCGACACGATGCCCGGGATCCACCGCGCACGCTGGTCGGGCGTGCCGAACTGCAGCAGTGACGGGCCCATCTGCCGGTCGGCGAACCAGCCCGCGGCGATGGTGGCGCCGTGTGCGATCAACGCCTCGTACACGTTGATCCGCTCGAGCGCTGTCCGTCCGTGGCCGCCGTCCTCCTTGGGCCAGGTCATGCCGATCCAACCGCGACGGGCGAGCTCGCGGGTGAAGTCGGGGTCGTAGCCCACGATCCAGGAGTCCTCGGGGAACTCGGACTTGGCGGCGGCCTCCAGGGCGACCGCCGTCGCCTCGGCCTGCAACGCGGTGAGGTCCTCGGGTAGGGCGAACTCCATCGGCGTTGACCGTACCGGCACTCAGACGGTGAGGACGATCTTCCCGAGCTTGGCGCCGGCCGAGAACCGGTCGTAGGCGGCGGCCGCCTCCGCCAGCGGATACTCGGCCGCCACCGGCACCACGACCCGGCGCTCGGCGAGGAGTCCGAGCACGTGGTGCTCCACCGCCCGCGCCGCGATGGCCTTGTCCTCCAGCGAGCGGGCGCGAAGCGTCGAGCCGTGGATGCGGCCGCGCTTGCCCATCAGGGCCAGCAGGTCGAGCTCGGCCCGGGCCCCGGCACCCACGCCGATGATCGCCACGCGCCCGCCGGTCGCCAGCGATCGGATGTCGGCCGCCAGGTTCGGCGCTCCTACCAACTCGAGGATCACATCGAAGGGCCCGTATTCGCCGAAGCCCTCGGGTTCCACGACGGTGGCACCCATCGCGGCCACCTCGGCGCGCAACGCCTCATTGCGCACGGTGGCGACCACGTGGCAACCGGCCGCCACGGCCAGCTGCACGCCGGCCACACCCACCCCGCCGGCGGCGCCGTGCACGCACACGCGCTCGCCCAGGGCCAGCTCGCACTGGGAGAAGAGCGCATCGTGCGCCGTGGTGAACGTCTCGCAGAATCCGCCGGCTTCGGCCCAGGAGATCTGTGGGGGAACCGGGATGGCGTGGCGCTCGTGCACCACGGCCAGCTCGGCCTGGCCGCCGCCGCCGACCACCGCCATGACCCGATCACCGACAGCGAACCGGGTGCAGCCCGTTCCCACGGCGACGATCTCACCGGCGAACTCGAGCCCGGGGATGTCGGCGGGGGCTCCCGGGGGTGCCGGGTAGAGCCCGGCTCGTTGCATCTGGTCGGCCCCGTTGAGTCCGGCGGCGCGGACCCGCACGAGGAGTTCGCCGTCTCGGACTACAGGGTCGGGCATGCTGCGCACGACCACTTCACCGCCCGCGAAGGTGACCGCCTGCATCATCGAGCCTTTGCGAACCGAATGGTCCGGAGGGCGGTCAGCGCTGACCGATGGGCACGTAGGAGCGCTCGCCGGTGCCGACGTAGAGCTGGCGGGGTCGGGCGATCTTGGCGTCCTGGTCGAGCTGCTCTTCCCAGTGAGCCAGCCAGCCGGCGG
>JANMIX010000034.1:0-3415 GCA_031376015.1 Acidimicrobiia bacterium
GTGCGCCGGGGTGCGCAGCGTGCGCTCCAGACCGGGGCTCGACACCTCGAGGGTGTAGGCCGCCTCGATCGGATCGGCCTCGTCGAGCGCCGCCGAGATGGCACGGGTCAGCTTCTCGATGACCTCGAGATCCTGGGTCTCAACCAGGATCCGCAGGCCACCGCCGGAGTACTCGATGTCATAGAGGGCGACATCGCGCTCGGCGAGCAGGGGAAGCACGATTTCGCAGACGCGTTCGACCACGCTCACGTCACCGGCACCTCCTCCTCGAGTTCTTGGACCTGATGGCCCTCCGTACAAAGACCGAGGCGTGGGCGAAGGGCCCACGCCCGAAAGAGGAGCGAGTGTACCAGAGGGCCGGGGCTCAGCACCTCAGGGGTCGTGCAGCACCGCGCTGGCGGCCACCGATCCCTCCGCCAGCACCCACAGCGAGTGGCGGTCGGGCGCCACTGCCACCACAACCGGCTGGTCACGGTCGATCCCGCCCCGGAACTCCACGGTGAGCCGGCCGGGCACCGACAGGTCGAGGTGCTCTTCGACCATGGCCCAGTAGATGGCGTTGTTGACGTGGCCGACCACGTCGAAATCGGCGAAACGGCTGGTCCAAGCATGTGTGGTCACGTCGGGGACCGCGTCGCCGTGGCGGAGCCGGGCCCCCACCTCCCGGCCTCCGATGGCAGCGGAGTAGGCGTCGGTGAATCGCTGATCGAGCTTGCGAGGCCGGCCGGTGGCGAGGTCGACGTGTACCCACAGCGACGCCGCCTCCACGTGGGCTCCCTCCGATCCGGTGATGGTGGTGCGACGCTCCGCCCAGCGTGAGCCGATGCCGGACCCCCAGGTCAGCAGTTCGAGGCGCTCTCGCAGCACGGGCCAGCGGTGCACCTCGAGATCGGTGCGGCGCACCACCCACGCCATGGCGTCCTCGCCGATGGCATCGATGGCGTCGTCGTTGCCGATGTCCTGGAGGTAGCGGGCAACGGCGTCGAGGCGCACCCGGCCCTTGGGTGACACGTCGCCCAGCCGGGCTGCCCGGGTGGCATGGAACCGGCGGGCGGCCGGGTCCGAGGGCGGCGGGACCAGGACGTCGTCGGGCACGGGCTCAGTAGGAGCGGGCCACGTAGGCGACGAGGTCGGGTTCGTCCTCGCTGTCGGGCAGCGATCCATCGGCGCGTTGCAGGCAGCGCACGGTCACCGCTGAGGTCGCCAGATCGGCTTCGCCCTCGGTGCCGACCGCGGCCCATGGCACCCGGGCGAAGCCCTCCTGGGCTGCGTCTCGAGCGTCGGCCAAGGTGGAGCATTCGACGATGCGGGGCGTCGCGGCGGGCCACGGCGGCGGCATGGATGTCGGTCTGCTGGGCCTCCAGAGCGGTCTGCACCACAGGGGTGGCGGCCGCCAGCGTGACCGAGGTCTTGGTGCCCGTGTCGCGGCGCACCAGGGTCACGGTGCCCTCGGCCAGGTCGCGGGGCCCCACCTCCAGCCGTAGCGGCACGCCCTTGAGCTCCCAATCGGTGGAGCGCCGCCCGAAGCCGGTCTCCACCCGGTCATCGAGACGGGCCCGCACGCCGGCGGCGAGCAGCGACGCGTGCAACTCGCGTGCCGCGGTGCCCGCCGAGAAGTCGTCGCTGTCCTTGACCAGCAGGACCACGCACTGGGTGGGGGCCAGGCGGGGCGGCACCACCAGGCCGCGGTCGTCGCCGTGGGCCATGATCAGACCGCCCACCATCCGGGTGGAGACCCCCCACGAGGTGGTCCAGCACATCTGTTGGGCACCGGCGTTGTCGAGGTACTGGATCTCGAAGACCCGCGAGAAGTTCTGGCCCAACTCGTGGCTGGTGCCCATCTGCAGCGCCTTGCCGTCGCCCATCATGGCCTCACAGGTCATGGTGTTGGTGGCCCCCGCGAAGCGTTCCTTGGTGGTCTTGCGTCCCACGATCACCGGGATGCCCAGCACGTCCACCATGAAGTTCCGGTAGACGTCGTGCAGGATCCGCTGGGCGTAGGTGCGGGCGTCGTCCTCGGTGGCGTGCGCCGTGTGGCCCTCCTGCCAGAGGAACTCGCTGGTACGCAGGAACATGCGGGGCCGCAGCTCCCAGCGCACGACGTTGGCCCACTGGTTCAACAGCAGGGGCAGGTCGCGATAACTCTGGATCCACTTGCCCATGTACTCACCGATGACCGTCTCGCTGGTGGGCCGCACCGCCAGGGGCTCGGCCAGCTCCTCGCCGCCCCCGTGGGTCACCACCGCCAACTCGGGACTGAACCCCTCGACGTGCTGGGCCTCCCGGGCGAAGTAGCTCATGGGGATGAACAACGGGAAGTACACGTTTTCGGCCCCCGCGGCCTTGATGCGCAGGTCGACCTCGGCCTGCATGCGCTCCCAGATGGCATAGCCGTAGGGCCGGATGACCATGGTGCCGCGCACCGGGCCGTTCTCGGCCAGTTCGGCCTTGGCCAGGATGTCCTGGTACCACTTGGGGAAATCGTCTGCCTGGGGGGTCAACACGGGTGCCATCGGCGGGGAACCGTAGTGGCCCGGGCCCAACCGCCCTCGGGGGCGCCCGCGTGACAGCATTCGGCGATGTTGCTGGACCCGGGATCGGTCACCGCTGCTGAGGACCCCTTCGCCGTGCTGGCGGCGGCGCGCCAGGCCCACGGATCGGTCTTCACCGACGGCAGCTACGTCCACGTGCTCGCACACGAAGCCGTGACGCGGCTGCTGTTCGACAACGCCTGCACGACCGGTTTCATCGGTTGGCTCTACCGCAGCCAGCTCCCGGAGGGTTCGGCGGCGTGGCAGGAGTTCGGGTGTCGCATCAACTTCCTGGATCCGCCGGAGCACACCCGCGTCCGCAACCTGGTGGCGACCGCCTTCACCCCCGGCCGGCTGACCGGACTGCGGCCTTGGGTGGAGGATCTGGCCGCCACGCTCATCGGCGGGGCGGCCGAGCGGTTGCGGGCGGGCGAGACGGTGGATCTGCGGCCCGTGGCCCACGACCTGCCCTCGCTGGTGGTCTCCGAACTGCTGGGGGTGCCACCAGCGGACCGGGACCAGCTCACCGAATGGGCCGACGCGTCGGTGCTGCTGCTGGCCATGGGCATCGACGAGGCGACCCGCAGCCAGGCTGTGGCGGCATCCGAGGCGTTCGGCGAGTACCTCGGCGCCCTGTTCGCCGAACGCCGTCGATCTCCCCACGACGACCTCCTCTCGGCCCTCGCCGGCACCGAGGTGGACGGCGAACGTCTGGCTGAGCCCGAGGTGCTGTCGCTGGCGCTGACCCTCTACTCCGCCGGGCACCGCACCACCCGTGACACCTACACCATGGGGATGGTGGCGCTGCTCGACAGCCCGGACCGGACCGAGCAGTGGTCCGCTGCGGCAGCGGAGCCGGCTCGGGCGGTCAACGAACTGCTGCG
>JANMIX010000058.1:0-5981 GCA_031376015.1 Acidimicrobiia bacterium
TGGGTGTCCTTGGCCTTGTGCCGGAGACCGACGATCAGCAGGTCCCGGGCCCGGGTAGCGGCCACATACAGCAAGCGGGCCCGTTCCTCCTGCATGGCATCGCCTCGGCCGTGGGCGGCCACCTCGAAGCCGTCGGTGGTGAAGCGCTCCTTGTCTGTCCCGCATTGCACCTCGGGCCGGTCCGAGCCCCACACCACCCTGGCGCCACGGTCGAGGACCCCGACCGACAGGCCAAGCAGCCCGACGACCGGGAACTCGAGCCCTTTGGAACCGTGGATGGTGAGGATCCGCACCGCGTCATCGTCGGTTTCGGGGACCGGGGTCTCCACCACGCTGGCCTGTTCGTCGGTCTGTAGCTCGGCCCACGCGAGGAACTCGCCCAGCGACCGGCCACCGGCCTCCATGAAGGCCCGGGCCGAGTCGACCACGAATCGCAAGCGGCGCCAGTGGTCGCGGGGGCGGCGGTGGGCGAAGGTGGCCTCGACCAAGCGGCGCTCCTGCACCACGGTGGCCACCAGCACGTCGAGGGGCATGTCGTTGCGCCGATCGTGATATCCGCGCAGGACACCCATGGCCAGGGTCACCGGATGCTGGGCGGACACAGACGACGGAACGGGCGCCAGCGGGTTCCAGTTTCCACCCCCGGCCCGCCAGTTGAGCAGGTCGGCGTCCGAGCACCGCAGGGCCGGCGAGCGCAGGGCGGCCAGCACTGCAACCGAGTCGATCGGGTTGTCGATCGCGGCCAGCACGGCGAGCAACTCGCGCACCGCGTCGGTGGCCCAGATCAATGATCTGCTTTCGACGCGGAAAGGGATCCCGGCCTCCTCGAAGGCACGCTCGAGATGTTCCAGCGCCGCCCTGGTGGGGAGCAGCACTGCGATGTCCTTGCAGCCGATCTTCCGGGGCCTGTCGGACTCGCGGTCGATGATCTCGAAAGGGTGCGCCAGCAACTCGACGACGAGGGCGGCGAATTCCCGACATTCCTGTTGACGCAGCTCGCCGGCGCGGCCGTCATCGGGCCCACCCAGGCGCAGTACGCGGGGACCCACCCCGAGCGGTGAACGGTGGGCCACGAGGGGCACATAGGCCGGCTGCGAGTTCTCGGTGGGCACGATGAGCGTCTCGAATGCCAGGTTCACGACGTCGACCACGCCGGGCACCGATCGGAAGTTCCGCCGGAGCACCACGGTGTTGTCGCCGAACCGCGCCCGAGTGCGATCCCACACGGTGATATCCGCCCCGCGGAAGGCGTAGATCGACTGCTTTGGGTCACCCACCACTACCAGCTTGTCGGCGACCAACTCCACGGAGGCCGGGTCGAGGATCTCGGAGTCAGGATCCTCAGCCGCCAGCAGCAGAGCGATTTCGGCTTGCAGGGGATCCGTGTCCTGGAACTCGTCGATGAGAAGCGCCCGATACCGCCGGGCCAATTGGCCCCGAACGGCGGGATGGTCCCTCAGCAGGTTTCGGGCCAGTACCAACAGGTCGTGGAACTCCAGGCGGCCCTCGCGGCAACGTTCTTCTACGAGACGGCCTACGAAGGCACCCAGTTGTGGGAGCACCCGCGCCAGCACCGCGGAGCGGGCCCTATCCAGAAAGCACGTGACCTGGTCGACCAGGTCCTCGAGTTCGTCGACCACCTGCGCCTTGCGGTCGCCCCACACGTTCTTGTTACCAGAGCTCAGACCCTTCCTCGAGCACAGCCGCAACAGGCGAAGGCACTCGATGTCATCCTCCGCTGCGTCGGCCAGCTCCAGCCCACTTCCGAGAGGTTCCCAACTGTCGAGCAGGACCTTGGCCAGCTTGTCCTTCGGGTCGGCCAAGCGTTCGTCGGCGATGCCGAGGACTGTGTGGATGGTCGCCACCGCGTCGCGTGCCAGCGACCGGGGACTTCGGAGCTCGGGGGGCGGACCCCAGTCGGCACCCACCACGCGGTCCCAGCGACCGTGGAACCGCTCAGCAATCTCGAGAAGGGCACTCGGTTTGAGCCCCAACGCGTCGGCGTAGACCACGTCGACGGCTTGTTCGGGATCGTTGAAGCGGTCATCGAGGAACTGTTCCCAATGTTGACGGAACCAGACCCGACCCAGCACGCCCTCCTCCACCTGGAATCGGGTGGGCAGGCCGGCCTCCACCGGGAACTCCGTGAGTATGCGCTGCGCGAAGCCGTGCAAAGTGGTGATGACGGCCCGATCGATCTCACGGCGGGCCTCGGCGCAGCGCTGCGACTCGTCACCCTCCAACTTCTCCGTCGCAGCGCCCAGTTCTCGGCGGATCCGGTCGCGCAACTCCGAGGCGGCAGCCTCGGTGAAGGTGATGGCGACGAGCCCACTGGCATCGGGAACCTTGCCGGTGGCAATCAGCCGGACGATGCGGGCCACCAGGACACTCGTCTTCCCCGTGCCGGCGCTGGCTTCCACGAACAGGTTGCGGTCGAGCTCGAACTCGACGGAGCGGCGCGCCGCGGAATCGTCGCCAGCAATGTGCGATTCACCCCGCGGATCGAGCCCAGCACCCTTCACGACTCATCCCCTTCCATGGCGGGGGCCAACTCGCCCTCCATGAGATCCACCAGTCGCGCCAGCCGTTCATCCACCTTCACCGACTGCCAGTTGTCCCCTCGGCTGGTGGGACACACCCGGTCGTAGGGACACCTGGCACACGTGTCCCAGGTGTCGCCTGTCCAAGGGAGCCAGGTCCGCTCGCCCGGCCGAGCGGGGAAGTATCCGTCCTGGATGCCACCAACGATGATCTCCAGAACCTCACGGAGCCGTTGACGTTCGGCGTCGCCCACCTCGCGCCCAATTTGGGCGAACGCATAGTTCGGATCGATGAACCAGTAGTAGGCCTCGACTCGGGCCTGAGGCGCCAACGGGAGGGCCGCCTCGGCGTAGAGCGCCAGTTGCAGGTGCCGGCCGCGGTCGACAAGGTCGGCCTTCACGTTCTTGTAGTCGTCGGCCTTCCCGGTCTTGTAGTCGGTGATCCGCAGCCGAGAACCGTCGGGCGCCAGATCGATCCGGTCGATGGTGCCTCGGAAACGCACGGGACCGAGAACGCCGAGATCGATCTCCACGGCGGGTGCGTCGGCGTCATCGTCACCGAAGCGGTATTCGACCTGCACCGGGTGCAGGTCGGAGAACGGCCCCTCGGCCATGGTCGCCCCGAGGACGGCGTGCAGGTGCCGGAGCAACGTCCGCCACTCGGCCTGCCACAACACGCTTCTCCCGGTCCGACCAGCGTCGACGAGCGCGGTGGCATGGCGGTTGGCGATTTCGTCGAGGTGGGTCCGATCGGCGTCGGTCCACGCGTCGATCGGGGCCCGGTTCAGGCGGGTGGAGACGAACTCCTCGAGGATTTCGTGGACGAGGGTGCCCCGCTCGCGGGGTTCTATGGTGTCCAGGTGGGCGGGGTCGTCGAGTTCCCCCACACCCAGGACCTTCTCGAAGAAGTAGCGGGCGGGACAGCCGGCGTAGCGCTCGAGGCTGGTGGCCGAACGATGGTCGCTGCCGCCGATCAGCATCGCGTGGTGGCCGACGTTGCCGTTCCATTCGTCGAAGGACGGCCCCAGGCGAGCTCGGGTGGTTCGCAGGGCGGCACTGACGCCGGCGGCAGGCGCCCATGCCAACCCTGCGGGGTCGGCCCCGTTGCGGTGCGCCCGAAGCACCTCGCGTACGTCGGCTTCGGCGCCTGAGGCCACCAGCGCCCCGTCGCGGACCTCCAGGGACCCCAACGCGTGCTCGAAGGAGTGCAGGTTGCAGAACCAGGGCTCGACCAGCGAGCCGTGGGCGTCGACCGAGCCGAGGTCCTCGGAACGAACGGGGCGCCCGGCCCGAGCCGACGCGATCTCCAGGAGCCAGGGCGCCGGGTGCAGGGCTCGCTGGCGGCGGGGGTCGGCCGCCGGCACCGTGAGCGCGGCTTGGCCGGCGCCCGCCAGTACGGCGAAAAGGTCGCGCTCCTCCTCGGCTCGGCTGGCCCCCCGAGGACGCAGGCCGGGCACGGCCTCACGATCGGCAGCGGGGAGCAGAGGATCGATGCCCGGCCCGGGCGGCAACAGCCCCTCGGCCCCGCCCAGCACCACGACCAGGTCGAGGTCAGCGCCGACCAGGTCGACAAGGCGGGCCACGGTGACCCCCTTGCCGAAGCGACCGGCGCGACCGCCGGGGACCTCGAGTTGACTCGTCAGCAGGGCGTGGAACGACGCCCGGTCGGGCGCGGCGGCGAGACCGTCGAGGTTCCCCAGCCGGTCCAGCACGTCGAACACTGCGGCGCGAGCCCGCTGCTCGCCCTCCACCAACCGGGCATTGGCGGCGTCGGTGCCGAGATAACGCACGAGCAGGCTTTTGGCCCAGGCCGCCATGACGGCCCACGTCACCGTTTCCGGCGGGGTGGTCTGCGCAGCCAGATCCTCGACGAAGGCCAGCAGCCTGGCGATGTCGGCGGCGTCCTGGGCATCGCGGGCCGCCGATTCGGCCGAGATGCCGAGGCGGCTCGCCTGTTCGTTCAGTGTCTCGGCCCGCAGTTCGAGTCGCTGGCGCCACTGGTCGAGCCCGCCGATGACGCCGGCCTCGCGGGCCCGACGATCCCATCGATGGGCAGGCACGGACCCGCCGCGGAGCGGGTCGAGCACTCGGGCGCCACCGAGCAGCCCGATGAGCCCGGCTCGGGTTGCACCCTCGGGCACCCAGTCGAGGAGACCCAGCAGGGTGCGGCCGGCCACGCTCTGACTCAACCGGAGGGGCGCGGGGGCGTGATGGTCGACGCCGGCGAGAGTGAGCTCTTCGTGGGCCAGCAGGAGGTAGGGAGAGGCCACACGGGCCACCACGGCGATGCGCTCGGGCGCCACCCCCCGATCCAGAGCCTCGCCCACCAGGCGCACGGCGTGACGGGTTTCCTCCGCCGCGTCGGGGGCCCGCACCAGCTCCACCGAGTCGAGCACCGGGGTGGTGCCGGTTTCCCCGAGCGGTTCGAGGATGGTGAGACCGGCCTCGGCCAGACCATCGAGCAGCGCGCCGGACGCGGTGTCGGCCTCGGGACGGCCGGTGACACCCACCAACACCCGCACGGCCTCTCCCATTGCGCCGAGCAGCGCCATCTCCGCTGGGGCCAACCGGCGGGGCAGGTACACCACGACCGGCGCCGGCCGTGCACCCACACCGTCGCCGGGCTCCGCACCCTGCACCACATCGAGCGCCGTCACGAAGGCGTCCTGATCAGTGGAACGCCCGGAGATGGCCTCACGGTAGGCACCGAAAACCTCCACGAGGCGGGCGCGCGCCGGCCCTCGGGCTGCGAGGGTGGCGAGCTGATCGGCGTCGAGGGGATACAACTCGGTGAAGGTGTCGAGATAGGCATCCACGGTGGCCGAGTGCCAGGCGTGGCCGACACCGTGGTCGCGCAGCAGCCGGGCCACCGTCACCTGGGCGCTGAGCCGGTCGAGGGGTCGGCGGCCGGCGGCCGCCAGGCGGGGTGCAGCCAGCAACCCGGCCAACGCCGGCAACGACGAGAACGCCACGCCGGCGAGACCTCCGTGCCGGCGCGTCAGTGCCCTCCGGATGCTGAGCCCGGCCAGTGCCGAGGGCACCACCACAGTGACGGGCGACAACGGATCGCCGTTGCGGAGCTCCTCGAGCAGGGCATCGAGCGCGTCGAGCGCTGCGGGCCCGTAGCGAACCGAACGCGCCGTGCCAGTACCCCGACCGAGCGCCGTTCCGACGGTGCGGCCCGACGGGACCGTCACCGCCCGGGCACCAGGCGAGACTGGAGTCGGCGAGACGCGTGGCGGCGCGAGGGGTAGCGGTGCGTACAGACCATCACTGCGGACCCTAGTGAGGAGATGTGACACTCGGGAGATGCTTGATGGCGCCCGGCGGCGGGCTGTGACCATCGTGGCCTGTGCGGCAATTTCGCTGGGCGGACTGATGGCCTGCAGCGACGACCACACCACCACGAAGGGTTTCTGCGACGCACTCTCGGCCGGGCCG
>JANMIX010000143.1:0-3981 GCA_031376015.1 Acidimicrobiia bacterium
CGCACATCGACCGGGACGGGGCCTCGTCGCACCTCGGCACGCAGACCCGTGGCGGCCGACACGGCCGCGCCGACCGCCGCGTCATCGCGGAGGTCAAGGTCCCTCACCGCTCGGCGTAGGGCAACGAGATCGAGTTGGAACGAACGTTTCTTCATGGCAGGTTGATGGTTGGCGATGGATCCGTCCCCGGCGTAGCCGGTCCCGAGGGCAGGATAGAGTCGGTCCGGTCAATAGAGGGGTCCGGCGGGAGAGTTTCTCGGCCGGACCGTGTGGAATCCTCGGGGAGTTGCTCGTGTCCGACACTTTCGTGATGTCCGTCGTGGATTCGGGGACCCGTCACGTCGTGAAGTTGGTGGGCGAGTTGGATCTGGCGACGGTGGAGGCCTTTAGCGCGGAACTGGCCCGCCTCGATGAGGCCGGCGCGGAGGAGGTCGAACTCGACCTCTCCGAGTTGAGCTTCATCGACTCCAGCGGCGTAGGGGCCATCGTCGTCGCTGCCCGCAACCTGCGGCGGCGCGGCGCCAAGCTGATTGTGGGCGAACGCTCCGCAGTGGTGCAGCGGGTTCTCTCGATCGCCGGCATCGAAGACGCGCTGGGCTGAGGTGTCCACCCCGGCGGTCCCCGATACGGAAGGCCCGAACGCCGAAGTTCCTCGAATCATCAGTGTCGACGACCATGTCGTCGAGCCGGCCCATGTGTGGCAGACCTGGCTGCCGCAGCGATGGCGGGCGCAAGGCCCTCAGGTACAGCGTCGTCGCTGGGGCGCGTTCACCCACAAGCCCGGTGCCAAATACGAGATGCACGAAGACCCCGAGGGGCTCTGGGGCGACGCCTGGTACTACGAGGATCAACTGATCTATGTCCACAAGCGTTTCGTGGCCATCCCCCTCGATGCGACCCCGCCCGGCGAGGTCCGCCCCTTCGATCGTTCGAAGATGGTGATGACCGCCCTCACCTACGACGAGATGCGCCCTGGTTGCTACGACCGCGATGCCCGGGTCGAGGATCTCGCGCTCAACTGGGTGGACGGATCACTCCCGTTCCCGACCTTCCCCCGCTTCTGCGGCCAGACCTTCATGGAGGGCACCGACCGTGACCTCGGGCTGGCATGCGTGCGGGCCTACAACGACTGGATGGTGGAGGAGTGGTGTGCCCCGTCGGGCGGAGTGAACATTCCGCTCTGCCTCATGCCCCTGTGGGACGCGAACCTGGCGGCCGAAGAGATCACCCGCAACGCGGAACGAGGAGTCCGCGCCGTGTGCTTCTCCGAACTGCCAACGCGGCTCGGTCTGCCGAGCATCCACTCCGGCGACTGGGATCCGGTGTTCGCCGTTTGCAACGACCTGGGCGTCACCCTCTGCATGCACATCGGTTCGTCCTCGACCAACCCGGCGGCCTCCCCTGATGCGCCTGCGGCCGTCGGTGGAACCCTGGCGTTCAACAACTCCATGGCGTCGCTGGCCGACTGGCTCTTCTCCGGCAAACTCATCGAATACCCACGGCTCAAGCTGGCCTACTCCGAGGGTCAGATCGGCTGGATTCCCTACGTCCTCGAGCGGGCCGACACCGTGTGGGAACACCACGACAGCTGGCAGCACTCCAAGGAGCGGATCCCCGATCCGCCGTCCACCTACTACTACGGACGGGTGTTCGGCTGTTTCACGGCCGACCGTCATGGTTTGGCCTCATTGGCCGAGGTGGGCGAGGACAACATCTGTTTCGAGACCGACTACCCCCACACCGACACGACCTGGCCCGACAGCAGGGCGTATGTGGAGGCGCTTGTGCAGGGGATGGACCCGAAGGTCGCCTACAAGATCCTGCGGGGCAATGCCATCCGGATGCTCGAACTGGATCGCACCTGAGTGTGATTCCGGCTGCTCGGCGTCTGCGTCGGGGTCGGGAAGCCCGCGGTGGAGTTCAGGCCATCTCGGTGCGGTAGAGGTCCACGAGATCCCGCAGTTCCTGCGCGAGAAGCGCGAGTTCGGCAGCCGATTCCACAGTGGACGCGATGCCGTGGCTGGTGCTCTCCGCCGCGGCGGTGACGGTGCCGATCCCGCCGTCGATCCCCGCCGTGTCGCGGGCGGCATCGTTGGCGCTGCGGGCGATCTCGGCGGTCGTGGCGGCTTGCTGTTCGACCGCAGCGGCGATGGTGATGGCGATCTCGTTGACCTGGGAGATGATCTCGGAGATCCGGTTTATGGAGTCCACCGCCGCACCGGTGTCGACCTTCATCGAATCGACTGCTTGCTGGATCTCCTCACTGGCCTGGGTGGTCTGGGCGGCGAGTTCCTTCACATTCTGGGCGACGATGGCGAACCCACGGCCGGCATCGCCGGCGCGGGCGGCCTCGATGGTGGCGTTCAGCGCCAGCAGGTTCGTCTGGCTGGCAATGTCGACGATCACGCCGATGACATCGCCCACCTGACGCGAGGACAGGCCCAGCTTGGCGATGGTGCGGTCGGCGGCCTCGGCCAGTGACACGGCCTCGGCGACCACGTCGGCAGCGTCCGTGGCGTTCACGGCGATCTCGTTGATCGAGGCCGTCATCTCCTCGGCGGCGGCAGCCACCATGGTGACGCTGGCCGAGACGCGCCGGGAACCGTCGGCCAGACTTGCGGCTTCCCCGCTGGTCATGGTTGCGGTGGCTTCCATCTGTGCTGCGGTGTGGCGCAGGTCGTCTGACGCCATGGAGAGGGTGCCGGCATGATCACGAATCTGCGACACGCTCGACCGCAGCACAGAGAACAACCGGCGGAGACCCACCGCGATCTGGCCGATGGCATCGTCGCCGTCCACCTCGATCTCGATGCTCAGGTCGCCGTGGGCAGCCGCGGTGACCGCTTGCAGGAGTCGGTCGGCGCGCTGCTGGATGGCGCGGGCCTCCTCCAGTTGGTGTTCGGTGACGGCTCGTTCGCGCTCATGGGCGACGGCGACGCGCTCCCGTTCGGCCTCCATGACGGCAAGTTCCTGCGCGGCGCGCGCTTCGGCCAGTTCCTTCTCGTGTTGGAGTTGCGCCTCGCGAGCCGCTTCGGCTCGGCGCTCGCTAGCGACCCGTTCGGTGACGAGGGTGGCTGACACCATCGGTCCCAGGAATGCGCCACGTTCGTTGAGCAGCGCCGCCACCTGCACGGACACCACCTCGTCGCCGAGGATCAACTCGGTGGACCGCGGCAGCGAGGATGCGTCGAGGAAATGCGGGGCCTCCGCCGCGAACCAGGCGTGCAGACGGTCGAGATGGGAGCCCACCAACTCGGTGGAGGCCAGTTCGAGCGTCACCGCCAACTTCTCGAACAGGGTGTAGGTGGCCGCGTTCTGAAACCGAATCTCCAGGTCGGTGCCGGCGTAGAACATGGCGATCGGCGACGACTGGGTCATAGCGAAGACTCGGGCCACGTCGTCGGCCTGACTGCGCAACCGGCGCACGAAGAAGTAGGAACCGCCGGCAGTGCACACCACGCAGATGACGACGAACAGGAGGATCAGGTTGCGGAAGTTCTGCGGGTCACGCTGGATCTCGGCACTGGGCTGGGAGGTCTCCACGCCCCACCCCAGCGAGGTCTGGGCATCGGTCTTGGCGTAGCCAGCCACAACTTCTCGGCCGTTCTCGGTGGAGGTCGTCGACCCTGCCGTCCCGCTGGCGGCGTTGACCAAGGAACTCAACGCGCGGTCGCCGGCCACGCGTGTATCAGCGATGGGCCCCGCGGTGTTGGCATCGAACAGGATGCGGCCGTTGCGGTCGACAACGCGGAGGTTGGCGCCGGTGATCTTCAGCCCCTGGAGGACCCGCCGCGCGTCGGTCGCCGGTCGCACCACGGCCCGCTCGAAGCTCACCCAGGCACTCACGACGCCCGAGACTTGCCCGGAGGAGTCGAGGACCGGCGCCGAGATGATCACCTCGCGGCGTGGCTGACGGTAGATCTCACTCGTCAGGGCGTCGTCGTGGACATCGTCGAGGGAAACCGGTGCCGCCGGACCGGC
>JANMIX010000094.1:0-3936 GCA_031376015.1 Acidimicrobiia bacterium
CGCGATCGTGGCACGCTGACGAGGTGGCAGAGACCGTGATCCTCGGCTTCGAGACCTCCTGTGATGAGACCGCCGCGGCGGTGGTGGCCGGGGCCCGCGACGTGTTGTCCTCGGTGGTCTCCAGCCAGGTCGACCTCCATGCTCGCTACGGCGGGGTCGTTCCCGAGATCGCCTCTCGGGCCCATGTCGAGCTCCTCACCCCGGTGATCGCCCAGGCCATCGTGGAGGCCGGCATCGAGGATTCCTCGGTGGACGCCGTGGCCGCCACCGTCGGGCCGGGCCTGGTGGGGTCGCTCCTGGTGGGGGTGTCGGCGGCCAAGGCGCTGTCGCTGGTATGGGGTGTCCCCTTCGTGGGGGTGAACCACCTCGAGGCCCATCTCTACGCGTCGTTCCTTGAGGAGCCCGACCTGGAACTACCCGTCGTGGTGCTGCTCGTCTCCGGTGGTCACACCCTGCTGATCGCCATGGAGGACCACGGCCGCTACCGACTGCTGGGCACCACCATCGACGACGCCGCCGGTGAGGCCTTCGACAAGGTGGCCCGCTACCTGGGGCTCGGTTATCCCGGCGGCCCCGCCATCGACCGGCTGTCGATGGACGGCGACCCCTCGGCCATCAAGTTCCCTCGGGCCATCCTCGAGGACGGCTACGACTTCTCGTTCTCGGGTCTGAAGACCTCTGTGGTCAATTATGTGCGCAAGCACCCCGATGTGGGCACCGCCGACGTGTGCGCCTCCTTCCAGGAGGCGGTGGTCGACGTGCTCGTCACCAAAGCCAGCCGCGCCGCCCGCGACATCGGCGCCAAGGGCATGTGCCTGGGTGGCGGGGTGGCGGCCAACTCGTCGCTGAGGGAGCGGTTCCTCGACGCCTGCGTGCGCGAGGGCATCCACGGCTTCCTGCCCAGCCGCACGATGTGCACCGACAACGCCGCCATGGTGGCCGCCGCCGGATGGTGGCGCCTGCGCTCCGACGGCCCCACCCCCCTCGACGCCGGCGCCTACCCCAACCTCTCCCTCCCCACCTTCACCTGAGCGTCGTTCCCCGCCTTCACCGGACCGGAACCATCGCTACTGGCACTCTCCGGTTGCGATTGCCAACCCAGGTGGCCTATGTTTGGCACTCGAACACCGGGAGTGCTAACCAACGGAGGAAGCGCCACCATGAACTTGCAGCCCCTTGAGGATCGGATTGTCGTCCGCCCCAACGAGTCCGAGGAGACCACCGCCAGCGGTCTGGTCATCCCCGACACCGCCAAGGAGAAGCCCCAGCAGGGCGAAGTACTGGCCGTAGGGCCGGGCAAGCGCTCCGAGCAGACGGGCGAGCTCATCCCCCTCGACGTGAAGGTTGGTGACACCGTCGTGTACTCGAAGTACGGCGGCACCGAGATCGCTGTCAAGGGTGAGGATCTGCTCATCCTGAACGGTCGCGACGTCCTCGCGATCGTCAAGTAGTCCGATGTCGAAGATCATCAAGTTCGACGAAGAGGCCCGACGGTCGCTCGAAGCCGGCGTCAACAAGCTGGCCGACGCCGTCAAAGTCACCCTCGGCCCGAAGGGCCGCAACGTGGTGCTCGACAAGAAGTTCGGCGCACCTACCATCACCAACGATGGCGTGTCCATCGCACGTGAAGTCGAGCTGAGCGACCCGTTCGAGAACATGGGTGCCCAGCTCGTCAAGGAAGTGGCCACCAAGACCAACGACATCGCGGGCGACGGCACCACCACGGCCACCGTGCTGGCCCAGGCCCTGGTGCGCGAAGGCCTGCGCAACGTGGCGGCCGGTGCCAACCCCATGGCGCTCAAGCGGGGCATCGACATCGCGGTTGCGGCCGCCGTCGAGGCCATCGCCGCAGCCTCCAAGGAGATCGACGACAAGGCGGAGATCGCCCAGGTCGCCAGCATCTCTGCGGCCGACACCGCCATCGGCGACGTGATCGCCGACGCCATCGACAAGGTGGGCAAGGACGGCGTGGTCACGGTGGAGGAGTCGAACACCTTCGGCATGGAACTCGAGTTCACCGAGGGCATGCAGTTCGACAAGGGCTACCTGTCCCCGTACTTCGTGTCGGATCCGGAGCGTCAGGAAGCCATCCTCGACGATCCCTACATCCTCTTCACCGGCGGCAAGATCAGCTCGGTCCAGGACCTCATCCCGGTGCTCGAGAAGATCATGCAGACCGGCAAGCCGCTGTTGATCGTGGCGGAGGATGTCGAGGGCGAGGCCCTCGCCACCCTGGTGGTCAACAAGATCCGGGGCACGTTCAACTCGGTGGCCGTCAAGGCCCCCGGCTTCGGCGACCGCCGCAAGGCGATGCTGCAGGACATGGCTGTGCTCACCGGTGGCCAGGTCATCAGCGAGGAAGTCGGGCTCAAGCTCGACAACGCCACGCTCGATCTCATGGGCCGTGCCCGCAAGATCGTGGTGACCAAGGACAACACCACCATCGTCGACGGTGCCGGCGACGAAGCCGACATCAACGGCCGCGTCGCTCAGCTCAAGCGTGAGATCGAGGACACCGATTCGGACTGGGACCGCGAGAAGCTCCAGGAGCGCCTCGCCAAGCTGTCCGGTGGAGTGGCCGTGGTCAAGGTCGGCGCCGCCACCGAAGTGGAGCTCAAGGAGAAGAAGCACCGCATCGAGGACGCGCTGTCGGCGACCCGTGCCGCCATCGAGGAGGGTGTGGTCGCCGGTGGCGGCACCGCCCTGCTGCGGGTCCGTCCCGCCATCGAGAAGGCCATCGCCGGCCTGACCGGTGACGAGGCGACCGGTGCCCGCTCGGTGTACCTGGCGGTCGAGGCTCCGGCCCGGCTCATCGCCACCAACGCCGGCCACGAGGGTGGCGTCATGGTGGAGCAGGTGCAGCGGGAGTCCGGCAATGTCGGCCTCAACGCCGCCACCGGCATCGTCGAGGACCTCTTCAAGGCCGGGGTCATCGATCCCGCCAAGGTGACCCGCGCCGCGCTGCAGAACGCAGCGTCGATCGCCAGCCTCCTGCTGACGACCGAGTGCGTGATCGCCGACAAGCCCGAGCCCGCCGGTGCGGCCCCCGCCATGCCTGGCGGCGGCGGCATGGGCGGCATGGGCGGCATGGGCTTCTGACCCAGCATTCCACCGACTTCGACGCAGGGGCGCCCTCCGGGGCGCCCCTCCGCCGTTTTTGCACTTCCACGACCTCACGCCTTGGTGGCGTGAAACACCGCCCTCCCCTGGCCGAGGCGGGGTAGCGGGTTCGATCGTGCGCGCAAGGTCCCCATCGCAGCTCGGGCCCGCTCGGCGATCGGCGTGGTGTAGACGACTCGGACGTCAGTGAATCCTGCGTCTTCGAGCATCGCCGCCACGGCTTCCACGTTCGGCCCCCAGAAGTTGGTGGCATCGCCCCCCTGCGAGCTGCCGGGGTAGTAGGCCGCGGCCGGTCGACGGCTGCCGAGCATGTCCACGAGGGTCTCCAGCACGAGCAGCCCGCGGGTCACCTCGGCCACGCGCTCGAGGGCGAGGAGCGGGTGGCGCATGTGGTAGAGCACGCCGAGGAAGAGCACCAGGTCGAAGGTTCCGAGCCGGGCTTCGGTGTGCTCCAGCACGTCGAGCTCCACTGCCTCGACCTGCGAGTCGAGCGCTGCCGCCGCCAAGTCGAACGCCCCACGGGCGCGCCAGAAAGGGTGCTGCCAGGCGTAACTGTCGGTGGCGACGACCCGCGCCGCGCCGCGTCGCTCGGTTTCGAAGGCGAAGAACCCGTTGAAGGTGCAGATGTCGATGACGCGGCGACCATCGAGCCGCTCCGGGAGATGCAGCCACTCGAGCTTGGTGGGGCTCTGGTCTCGACCAGGCGTCACGACACCGTGGCCGAGGTCGATTGTGTGCCACCACGGGAACTCATCGACCCGGGCCTGCAAGGAGCGTTCGGCCATCGGCGGACACTAGCGAGCGTCTCGGTGGGCG
>JANMIX010000108.1:0-3503 GCA_031376015.1 Acidimicrobiia bacterium
CAGCAGCGCCGCCGACGCCACACAGCGCAGCGCCCACGCCATCCCCCATCGATCGCCCGCCTCCTCATAGGCGAGTACCGATTTGGAGGCGAGGTCCACCGCCCCCGAGGCATTCCCGGTGTCGCCCTCGACCCGCGCCAGCACGCTCAGCGCCCGCGCCCGCGACGCCGCACTGGCCGCCGGCGAACCCAGCACCGCCTCGGCGGAGCGGCGTCCCAGATCGAAGTCGTCCTCGGTCCAGGCCAGATACCCCACGGCCCCGAGGGCTGCCGCCAGAAGGGACGGGTCGACGCCGCCCCGTTCCTGGGCCGCCTGCAACGCCGGGCGCAGGAGCGCGAGCCCTTCGGCCTCGCGTCCGGTGCGAACCCAGAACCACCAGAGCGCCTCTGCGGTGCGCAGGGACAGCTCCGGATCGCCGATCTGCAACGCACCCCGCACCGCCGCACGGAAATTGGCGGCGTCGAGGTCCATGCGGGCCAGCCAGCGGCGCTGGTCCGCACCTCGCAGTTGCGGCGCCCCCAGTTCGGCCAGCGCCAGGAACGCCTCGGAATGGCGCCGCTGAACCTGGGGTGCCTCGCCGACGGCGAGCAGTTGCTCGGCGGCGTACTCGCGCAGGATCTCGTGCAGCAGCAGGCGGCTCTCGCCTTCGCGCTCCACCCGCACCACCATCGAGCGATCGACGAGATCGGCCAGCACCCCGGCCGGGCTGGCGTCCTCGGTGGCGCACACCCACTCGGCCTGGGCCAGCGGGGCGCCCCCGTGGAAGATGGCCAGCCGGCGGAAGGCGGTCTTCTCGGCGGGGCCGAGCCCGTCGTGGCTCCAGTCGATCGTGGCGCGCAAGGTGCGGTGACGAGCAGCGGCCGCGCGCGAGCCCGAGGTGAGCACCCCGAGACGGTCGTGCAGGCGCGCCGCCAACTCGGCGGGGCTGAAGGCTCGTAACCGGGCCGCCGCCAACTCGATCGCCAACGGGAACCCGTCGAGGCGGCGGCAGATCGTCACGATGTCCTGCGCCACGTCCCGGTTCCACTCGAACCCGGGCGCGGCACCCGCAGCCCGATCCACGAACAGGGCCACGGACGGGCACGCCAGTAGGGCCGCGAGGTCGCCCGCGGCGGTGTCGGTGTTACCGCGACCATCGTGATCGCGGTCGCGTTGGGCCGGTGAGCGCAACACGCGGACGCCCGGCACCGGTAGCGGATCGAGTGCAAAACAGTGTTCGCCGGCCGCCCGCAGCGGTTCGCGGCTCGTCGCCAGGATCCGGCTCGATTCCTCCGCCCGGGCCGCCACGTCCTCGACGAAGCCGGCGACGAGCTCGAGCGCACGCTCGCAGTTGTCGAGCACGAGCAGGCAGCGCTGGTGCGTGAGCAGTGCCAGGACCGTGTCGCGTAGCGGCACCTCCGGCTCGGCCGTCACCCCGAGGCCATCGGCGATCGCCGCGTCGAACCCGGCGGCCTCGACCTCGGCCAGCTCCACCACCCGTACGCCACCGGGGAAGTGGGCCGCCAAGTTGCGTGCCACCTCCAGGGCGAGGCGCGTCTTACCGCAGCCGCCTGCGCCGGTGAGCGTGACCAGCCGGTGAGCGGACAGAGCCACTGCCACCGATGCCAGCTCCTCGGTCCGCCCGAAGAAGCGATTGGCCGGCCGGTCGGGCAGTGCCGACCCCGCTCCGTCCGTGGCCGAGGCGCTCATCGCCGGGGCCTCCCGGGCCGAGAGCCGCGGCCCCGTCGACGGTCCGAGTAGCGAGGGATCCTGCCGCAGCACGGCGTCCTCCAGGGCCACCAGCTCCGGGCCCGGATCCAGCCCCAGCTCCTCGGACAGGATCGTCCGGGTCTGGCGCAGCACCCGAAGTGCATCGGCCTGGCGGCCCACTCGATACAGGCCGAGCGCGAGCTGCGACGTGAGCCGTTCTCTCAGCGGGTGTTCGGCCCGCAGGGCCTCCAGACGATCCAACACGCTCGCCTGGAGGCCGCAATCCAAGGCCGCGTCGAACAGAGCCTCCAGCGCGCTGACTCGCAACTGATCGAGCCGGTCGGCCTCGCGGACCAGCACCTCGCACCTACCGGCGTCCGCCAGGGCCGGCCCGCGCCACTGGCCCAGCGCTTCTTCCAGGATGGCGACTGCCGTCGCCGGTGGCTCAGCCCGTGCGCGCAACACCGCAGTTTCGAACCGTGCCGCGTCGACGGCGCTGGCGGGAACGTCAAGCACGTACCCGGGTGATTGCGTGCGCACCAGCGCGGCGGCGGGGCCGAGCTCGCGCCGCAGGTGTGAGATGTGCGATTGCACGGTGTTCGTCGCTCCCGGGGGCGGGTCGCCATCCCAGAGCTCCTCCGCCAGCCGTTCGGCGTCGACGACCTCACCGCGCCGGATGAGGAGCAAGGCCAGCAGCGCCTTGCGGCGAGAGCCCGAAACGGAGCGGGTGGCACCGTTTGCCGAGATCGTCACCGGACCCAGAATCGAGAATTCGACCGCCCCGGTCGCGGGCGTGCCAGCCACGCCGCGAGCCTACCGACGCCGGTCCGGTCGAGTAGGCCGCGGGTTCGGTTGGCTGCAGTGCCATCGCTGCGGTCAGGGTCCCCAAGCGACGGTGACGTCCATGGGTTCGGCACCCACTTGCTCCGCGGAGGTCCGCCCGCTCGATAGGCCGCCGACACACTCGGCCCGCACCGCTCGATCGCCGTACTGTGTCGAACATGCGCAAAACGGGCGCTCGACAAGCTGGGGTGTGCCGGTGACGCGCGCCCGTCGACCGGAGGTCGGGATGGAAGGGATCAGGATGGGAACGAGGCGGCGGAGGCCACTGGGCCGCCGGCCATGGCGGAGGGGCACTGCGGTCGGTGTGGCGTCGGCGTTGGTCGTCGCGTGGCTTGCGCTGGGGCCCAGCGCCCGGTCTCTCGCATCAGCACCCCCCGCTGGATGTTCGTGGACGCTGAAGCTGAACGGCAACCATGGGCTCAACGCTGGCTGGCCCGACAACGCGGCGAGCTACTGGTACGCCCAGTACGCCACGATCCCCGGTGCTCGGCTCGTGATCCACGGCCACTACCCGGCGGCCAGGTTCTTCACCATTGACGTCTACGACGCCAAGGCAAACCCCTACGTCCCCAACTTCCTCGACGCCACGCTGCGACCGGACCCTGGCAACGTGAATCCCTTCACCACCCCCGGCGTGTCCGGACCCCAGTCCTACACGGCCTACGTCGACTTCGGCGAGGCGCCACCCACGCCCGCCCCCAACACCATCTACACGGGTCGGACCATCGACGGTTCTCCGAATCCCGGGGGGCTGCTCACATTGCGGGTGTACCTGCCTGACGACCCCGCCAGCGACACCGGCGGAGTGCCGTTGCCCTCGATGGTCCTTGAGTTGCCGGGCGGCGTCCACCAGCCGCTCCGGTCGTGCCCCGCCCCGCAGCGGCTCGCCACCCAACCCGTGCTGCTCCAGGCAGTGTCGGGGCTCGGCTGGCCCGACCCGATCCCCGCCGCCGCACCGTTCCCGCCGGCGC
>JANMIX010000111.1:0-6931 GCA_031376015.1 Acidimicrobiia bacterium
CCGCCGCCCTGCTGAGCGGTGCCGTCCTCACGCCGAGCACTTCAGTCGACAGGGTCGAGGATCTGGGACGTCGAGGCCACCCCGTAGGTGCCCACTTCGTCGCTCATGACCGCCATCGACACCCCGTGGGCGACGAGGTGCGAGTAGTAGGTGTTGCCGGTGAGCGCCACCCATTCGCCGACAGGGCCACGGTACAGATGGCCACTGACATCGGGGTTGATCGACAACGCTCGTGAAGGGTCGAGGTGGACGCCCATGAGGTTGACCAGGTCGAGGGGGAGCGCGGCCCGCGACGTGGCGCGAACCGCTTCGCCCTCCACCACCGGCACCCGCAAGCGGCACCAGATGGCATGCACCCCGTCGATCGGCGTCACCGTGCGGCGCATTTCCGCGCCGTAGCGCAGGAAGTCGGCCACGCCTGGGTGGTGATCCACCCCCTGGAGTTCCTCCGGGGGCGGCAGCGTGGCCGACGGGTTCTGCAGGCTCGTCGAGACGGGCAGACCCTCCCGCGATGCGACGTCGCGGTCGCGGATGCGCAGCGCCCGGGCGCGGGTCGTCACGGTGTCGCCGGCCGTGACCGTGAGTTCGACGACCTGGATCTTCTTGCCCTCGCGGAGGATCTCCGTGTCGACCTGGAGCCGTTCGCCCACCGGCACCGGACGCACGATGTCGACGGTGAGCCGGGTCAGGCTCATCGGCGTCAACGTGGGTACGTCCTCGAGAACGTGGCCGAGGAGGGCGAGAACGGCACCGCCGCTCTGACCGTTGTCGTGCCATGACCCTCGGGTGCTGGCGGTACCGACGTAGCAATCACCATCCCGCCGGTAGAGCGCCTCGACCTCGCTCACGGACGGGTCATATGTACATGCCGCCGTTGACCCCGATGACCTGGCCGGTGATGTACGCGGCCTCGTCGGAGCAAAGGAACGAGCAGGCCACCGCAATGTCGTCGGGTGTACCGGCCCGGCCCACCGGCACCATGGGTGCCACCACGTCGACGCCGGGGAAGTCACCGGCAGCCTCGGCATTACGGGACATGGGGGTGTCGACCAGGCTGGGCGGAACGGTGTTGACCGTGATCCCCTGGCGGGCCAGCTCGACGGCCAGCGCCTTGGTGAGGCCGATGACGCCGCCCTTGGAGGCGACGTAGTGCGCCATCCGGGGTGCACCGGATTGCGCGCTCGACGAGGCGATGGTGACGATGCGCCCCCACTGGGCGGCGATCATGTCGGGGAGGGCGGCCTGAATGCAGTTGAAGGTGCCGGTGAGGTTGATCGCAATCATGCGGTCCCATCCCTCACGGGTGATGTCGAGGATGGACGTGAAGGACTCGATGCCGGCGCTGGTGACGAGCAGCTCGATGGGCCCTAGCTCGCTACGAATGCGGGCGTAGCCACTGTCGACCGAGGCTCGGTCGGCGACGTCGACCGCAACAGCGATGGCGCGGCCACCCTGCGCCTGCACCTCGGCCGCCGCAGTCTCGGCCGCCTCCGCGTTGCGGTCGAGGATTGCCACCTGGCGCCCTTCGGCGGCGAAGCGGCGGGCCACGCCGAGACCGATTCCGGAGGCGCCGCCGGTCACCACAGCCACCCGGCTCATTGGGAGGACTCCGTGGGGTCGAACTCCAGAAAGACCTTGGTCAGCCCACGGAGGATCCAGGTCGGCTCGTAGCGGAACCGCCGATCACCCGGCGGGCCATGGTGTTCCTCGGAGAGGCGGATGTTCTGCAGGCGATCGAGGATGCGCTCGATGCTGACCCGACCCTCGGCACGGGCCAGCGGGCCGCCGGGGCAGGAGTGCACACCGCGCCCGAAGGCAATGTGCGCCTGGGCGTTGGGCCGGCCGAGTTGGAACTCATGAGGGCATTCGAAGCGACGCGGGTCTCGGTTGGCGGCACCGTTGAGCAGCATCACGGGGGTGCCGGCGGTGACATCGACGCCGCCGATCTTCGTCGTGCGACGGGTGAGACGGAAGTCGGTTTTCACCGGGCTCTCGAGACGCAGCACCTCCTCGAGGAAGTCCGGGATCTGGGTGTTGTCCTGGCGCAGGATGTCCTGCAGTTCGTGGTGTTCGGCCAGGTGCTTCAGGGCGGCGGCCAGCAGGCGGGCAGTGGTCTCCTGTCCGGCGGCGAACAGGAAGGTGGAGGTTCGCACCACCGACGTGACGTCGGGGATGCTGCCATCGGGATAGGTGGCCATGGCCAGGTCGGTGAGCACGTCCCTACGGGGCGACCGGCGGCGGTCCTCGAGGTATTCGGTGAAACACTCGTCGAGCCACGAGAGCGGGTTCTCCCCCGGGCTGCCTTCCTGTCCGGCACCGACCGCACCGACGGTGCCGCTGAGGCCGAAGCCCTCGATGAAGCGTTGGTGGTCCTCCTCGGGCACGCCCAACAGGTCGGCCACGACCAGCATGGCGAAGGGCTGTGCATAGGCGCTGATGAACTCGCACTTCCCGTCGGCCGAGAACTCCTCGAGTTGCCGGTCGGCCAGCCGCCACATGAATTCCTCGTTGTCCTTGAGGCGCTTCGGGGTGATGAGGCGCATCAGCAGCGCCCGCTCCCGAGTGTGGTCCGGCGGATCCATGGTGACCATGTGCTCGTGCATGGGGAGCCGATCGCGGTACTCCGCGACGATGTCGGTGACGTCGTCACCCTCCAGCGGCACCGGGAAGGTGGCGAAGGGGCCGATCACGGAGTTGCAGGAGGAGAAGCTCTCCGTGTCCCGGTAGACCTCGCCGATCTCGTCGTAGCCGGTGACGGCGATGACGCCGAGGTGGGGGAGTCGCAGCACCGGGCACTCGGCTCGCAACTCGTCGTAGTACGGGTAGGGATCCTCCACCAGCGACTCGTCGAAGAAGTAGTCGATGGTCTTCCAGTCGCTCAACGGTGGCTCCTCGTCCCTCGCTGAGCGATCGCCCAGCTGTGGCTGTGCAGTTGCTTAGCATGACCGTCCCCACGTGACAAGGTGTGGGGGTGGACGCCGAGCCCTCGCATCGCCGAATCGGATCACAGGATTCCACGACCCGCGCCCAACTGCTCGACGCCGCCGAACGTCTGCTGATCGAGGAGGGCTACGCCGCGGTCACCTCCCGGCGGATCGCCTCGGGGGCCGGACTCAAGCCGCAACTGGTCCACTACTACTTCCGGACCATGGACGATCTCTTCCTCGAGATGTTCCGGCGTCGGGCGGAGGAGAACTTCGCCCGCTTCGAACGAGCCATCGCCGAGGACGGATCGCTCCAGAACCTGTGGAGCCTCAACACCGACCAGCGCGGTGCCACCTTCACGATCGAGTTCGTGGCCCTGGCGAATCATCGCAAGTCGATCCGGGCCGAGATCGCGGGCTACGCGGAGCGGTTCCGAGCCGCCCAGGTCGAGGCGGTCGAGGCCGCGCTCACCGCCAGGGGCATCACCGAGGAGCAACTCCCGCCCATCGTGGCGCTGCTCACGATGACGGGCATCGCCCAGGTGCTGGCCATCGAGGTAGCCCTGGGCGTGAGGACCGGCCACCAGCACACGGTCGAGTACGTCGAGCGCGTCATCGGCCAGATCGACGCACCGACGCGGGCCTGAGAGTCATTCCTCCAGCAGGTCCGGTTGTTGCTGCACGATCCAGTCGTACAGCGGCTGGAAGGCGCGCCATCCTGCCTTGGCCGGGCCCACCTGGCCGGCGGTCTTGGCCGCATGCTCGGGATCGATCAGCACCGGGGTGCCCGCGGCCTCGGCCAGCAACTGTGCCTGACAGGTTCGCTCCATGGTGATGAACCACCACGCCGCCGCGTCGACGGTGTCGCCCACGGTGAGGAGTCCGTGGTTGGCGAGGATAATGGCCTTGTTGTCGCCGAGGGCATGAGCGATGCGCTTGCCCTCCTCGCGTTCGAGCACCGCACCCGTGTAGTCGGCGAACAGCGCGTGGTCGCCGTAGAAGGCGCAGGCGTCCTGGGTGAGCGGGTCGAGGGGGCGGCGTAACGAGGACCAGGCCTTGCCGTGCACAGAATGAGCGTGGGCGGCGGAGATCACGTCGGGGCGCGCCGCGTGGATCTGGGAGTGGATGACGAAGGCGGCGGCGTTGACCGGCCAGGTGCCCTCGACCACGGTGCCGCGATCGTCGACCAGAAGGAGGTCCCGAACCCGGACCTGCTTGAAGTTCATGCCCAGCGGGTTCACCCAGAAATGGTCGGGCCGTTCGGGATCGCGGGCGGTGATGTGACCGGCCACGCCCTCGTCGAAACCGAAGTGACCGAAGAGCCGGAAGGCGGCCGCCAGCCGCTGCTTTCGATGCCTGCGCTCGTCCTCGACGGTGCTGAACTTGGGGAACGAGTGCGGGATCCGGTCGAACGTCATGGCTCGATCGTACTGCTGGCGGCCTGCGGCGAACCTTGGCCTAGATTGCGCGCCATGCGCTTCGGTCTCGACATAGCCCAGCAACGGATGCCCTGGGACGAGGTGGTGAGCCGGGTGCAGTTCGCCGAGGAACTTGGCTTCGACGGCGCTTGGGGCTTCGACCACTTCCAGCCCATGTACGGCGAGGGCCCCGGCGAGACCTTCGAGGGCATGACCACGCTGGCGGCACTGGCCGGGCTGACGACACGGATCCGCCTGGGGTTGCTGGTGGCCGGCGTGACCTACCGCCACCCGTCGGTATTCGCGGCCCAGGCGACAACGATCGATCACGCCTCCCACGGCCGTCTCGAGCTGTCGTTGGGCGCGGCGTGGTTCGACAAGGAGCATCACGAACTCGGCATCCCGTTCCCCTCCACCTCGTCGCGGTTCGATCTGCTCGAGGACTCCCTCGAGATCCTGCAGCGCCTGTTCACCGGCGACGTGGTGTCATACGAGGGGCGGGTCGTCTCGCTGCACGATGCACAGCTCCGACCGGCACCCCTGCAGTCACCGCATCCGCCCATCTGGATCGGCGGCAGCGGTCCTCGACGCACGCTCCCGCTCGTCGCCCGCTACGCCGATGTGTGGCACACCTGGGGCACGCCCAACTCGCTGCGCGAGGCGAATGCCCGTCTCGACGAACTCGCGGCGGAGGCCGGCCGAGACCCGGCGTCGATCATGCGGGCCAGTTCACTCTCGCTCGATGACCTCGACACCGCCCGCAAGCACGCGGCCAAGTGGCGCGACTCGGGCTGTGGCTACCTCGTGTGCGGCTGGCCCGATGCCGGTCGGGCCCAGGTCGAGGCCTTCGTGCGCGACGTGCTGCCCGAGTTCACCGGGTAGCTGACGGACGCTGCTCGTTCGGGCCCGCCGCGGCGGCCGGCCGGCTACTGCACCGCTACTGCACCGCCTCCTTGCCGTAGAGGGTCGTCCGGTGCATGTCGCGCGGTGACGTGGCGTCGTAGGGCAGGGCCCGGTGCAGCACACCGGTGTTGTCCCAGATCACCAGGTCGCCCACCTGCCACTCGTGGCGGTACACGCGATCGGGCGCGGTGGACCGGGCCAACAGGCCGTCGAGGAAGGCGCGGCCTTCCTCGGGTTCCATCCCTTCCACGCTCTCGGTGGTGGCCCCCAGCACGAGCGAGCGGCGACCCGACAGATGCGTCCACACCAGCGGGTGCACCTTCGAGGGACGCTTCCGCCACACGGCTTCCTCCTCGGCCGTGGCGTCGGGGTTGACCAGGCGCTGAGTGGCGGCGAGCGAATGCACCACGCGGATGGTGGCGAAGCGCTCCTTCTCCTCGTCGGTCAGATCGTCGTAGGCCGCGTAGGTGCTGGCGAACTCTGTCTCGCCACCGGTGCTGGCCACCTGGTGGGCGGCCAAGAGGGTGGCCATGATCGGGATGTCCTCCGTCAGGCCGTCGATGTGCCAGTCGAACGTCCCCCGTAGATAGGTCGCGGCGCGGTTCCGTTCCGGGTCCAGGGTGACGAGGAAGATCTCGGGATGCTCGCCCTTGCCGAACACCTCCACCTTCCCCAGCCGCTTGCTGAAGGCCACCTGGGTCGCGTCGTCGAGATGCAGGCCCCGGAAGACGAGCGCCCCGTGTTGGTCGAGCGCGTCGAGTGTCCACTGGGGGAGGGCCTCATCGGTGAGCAGCCGATCGCGGTCGACACCCACCACCTCGGCGCCGACCGTCGGTGAGAGCTTCTCGAGAGTGATCATGGTCATCTGGGTCTTCCTTTCTGAGAACTGCAGGTCTCTGCGAAGTGCGTCACGGTGCCGAGTAGCCGCCGTCGACCACCAGTGCCGTGCCCGTCGTCCACCGAGCGGCGTCGCCGGCCAGGTAGGAGTAGGCCCCCACAAGATCACCGGTCGATCCCAGCCCAAGCGGATGCCGTGCGGCGATGGCGTCGAGGGCGTCGTCGGGCAGGCCCGTGTGGATGCCGGAGCGGAACGTGCCCGGGCACACGCAGTTCACCCGGATGCCGTCTCGGGCGTACTCCAGCGCCGCCACCTTGGCCAGTTGGATCACGGCTGCCTTCGTGGCGCAGTAGGGCGCGGCGTGGGACCAGGC
This sequence comes from Acidimicrobiia bacterium, assembly GCA_031376015.1. Taxonomy (GTDB): domain Bacteria; phylum Actinomycetota; class Acidimicrobiia; order Acidimicrobiales; family JACDCH01; genus JANMIX01. Next base: position 6,457 of record JANMIX010000111.1, read on the forward strand.
CGTGAGCCCGGACACCGACGCCGTCAACACGATCGAACCGGACCCTTGTGGACGCATCAAGGTCACGGCGGCGCGGATGCCGTTGACCGCGCCGAGGACGTTCACGCGAAAGGCACGCTCCCAGTCCTCGGTCGACAGGTTGTGGATGCGCCCGTTCGGTGAGAGCACACCGGCGTTGCTGATCAGCACGTCGAGCCGGCCGAATCGCTCCACAGCACGGGCCACCACCGCCTCGACTTGTGCGATGTCGCTCACGTCGGCGAGCACCGTTTCGGCGGAATGTCCCTCGGGCAAGCCCGCCACCGTCGCCTTCAGCGACTCGGCGCTGACATCGCTCAGCACCACGTCGGTGTCGGGTTCGCCGGCGAACTGGCCGGAGAGCGCGGCGCCGAGTGTGCCGCCCGCGCCGGTGAGCACGACCACCCGGAGTGGCCACCGCGAGGGGCCCCGCCGGCGACGGGGCGGAGGGCGCCGG
>JANMIX010000113.1:0-1869 GCA_031376015.1 Acidimicrobiia bacterium
GTGCAGCAGCTGAGCCTCGACGGTGGGCGCGGTTACCTCGCGGTGCCGAGATAGGCGGTACGCACGGCCGGGTCGGCCAGCACCTGCTGGCACGGACCTTCGGCGATCAGGCGGCCGAAGTCGAGCACGTACAGGTACTCGGCCAGCGCGGTCACCATCGACAGGTCGTGCTCCACCAGCAACAGCGCCGTCGCCCGTTCGGCCCGCACGCGGCGCAGCACCTCGGCGAGCGCCTCGGTTTCGCCGGTGTCCAACCCCGAGGACGGCTCGTCGAGCAGCAGCAGCAGCGGTTCGCCGATGAGGGCGCGGCCCAGTTCCACCAGCCGGCAGTGACCCAGCGACAACGCCTCCACCGGTTCACCGGCGAGCGACTCAATGCCGAGGAGTTCGAGCACCGAGTGCGCCCGAGCAAGCTCCTCGGCCCGCGGGCCGCCGCGGCCCGCCAGGTCGCGCCACAGCGATCCTCCGCCGTGCCGGACGCGCTCGGCGACCAGCAGGTGTTCGAGCACCGTCATGCCGCCGAAGAGCTCCATGCGCTGGAAGGTTCGACCGATCCCCAGCCGGGCCCTGCGGTGGATGGGGGTGCGCCGCAGGTCGCGACCGTCGAAGCACACCCGTCCGCCATCGAGCGATTGCGTGCCCGACATGCAGTTGAACAACGTGGTCTTGCCGGCACCGTTCGGTCCGACGAGGCCCACGGCCGCGCCCGCGGACACCGCCAGCGACACCGCCTCCAGCGCCACCACACCACCGAAGTGCACCGTGACCTCCTGGGCCTCGAGCAGCGCGCTCATGTCGGGCCCTCGCTCTCGCCAGCCGGACCGCGCCAGCGCAGCAGCCGGGCGTTGAAGCGTTCGATGCTCATCCGCTTCTGGAATTCCACGATGCCCTCGGTGTGGCGGGCGAAGGTGATCGCGCCGAAGCCGAAGCCGGCGAACTGAATGGGCACGGTCAGCGACGACGACACGTGCAGCACGTCTTCGAGGACCACCGGGAAGAGCACCAACGACATGGCGGCGTTGACCGCGCCGTCCACGGTGCGCGGCCCCAGCGTCACCACCAAGAGCACCCAGAACAGGCCGATGATGCTGGGGAAGTCCTTGTCGGTCACCGGGTTGGCCAGCGCGGCGGCGTAGAGAACACCGCCGAGACCGGAGATGGCAGCCGACACCGCGAAGGCGGTCACCTTGGCCCTGGTGGGATCGATGCCGATGGCGCGCGCCGCCACCTCCGAACCCCGCAGCGCCGCCAAGTACGACCCCAGCGTGCCATCCCGAATCCGCCGCACGGCCAGACCGCACACGGCGAACACGGCGAAACAGAAGAAGAAGAACGGCCGGTCGGCGCCGAGGTCGATGCCCAGCAACACCGGCCGTGGCACCACGATGCCTTCTGGTGCGCCGGTCAGCCACGAGGTCTGGAACAGCGTGTTCTCCACCATCAGGGCAAAGGCCAGCGTGCCCAACGCCAGCGACAGTCCGCCGAGGCGGAGGCAGGGGATGGCGATGATCACGCCGAGCACCGCCGCCACCGCCGCTCCCGCCAACATTCCCACGAAGATTGGCGTGCCCATGTGTGCCGCCAGTTGCCCCGCGGTGAACGCACCGAGGCCGGCGAAGCTGGCTTGGCACAGCGAGATCTGCCCGCCCAACCCGGTCAGCACGGTGACCGACAGGAACACGGTGGACAACACGATCCCCTGGGTCAGCAGGCTGATCCAGTAGCCCGACAGCACGAATTGCACGGCGATGAACAGCCCGGTGAGGAAGGCCACGAACAACCAGCGGTTGATGCGGGCCAGGCGGGGATCCATGTAGGTCACGGCCAGACCCGGCGGTGGTGGGTCCACCCCGGCGAGCGGATCGGCCG
>JANMIX010000114.1:0-2305 GCA_031376015.1 Acidimicrobiia bacterium
GGACCATCGACGACGCCGCCACGATGCGGGCGGTGCAGGGCTACGGCGTCGACGGGATTATCACCAACGATCCCGACCTCGCCTACACCGTTCTCGGCGGGTAGGCGCAGCGGCAGCCGCTGCGGAGCAATCGAGCGTGACCCTCGGCGGTAGCTGACCTCGTTGTAGGGAAGGGTGTCGCCGGGCGACCCCTACGCTCCCGACATGACCGTCTTCGTGCCACCCACCACCGAGGAAGCGCTCGCCCGCCTCTCCATGCCCATGGCCGACGCGATGCGCACCCAGAGGGCGGTGCGCCGGCTGCACCTGGCACCGGTCGACCTCGACCTCATCTACGAACTGCTGGAGCTCTCCCTGAAGGCACCGACGAGTTCGAACACTCAGGACTGGTCCTACGTGGTGATCACCGGGCGGGCGCAGAAGGAACGGCTGGCGAAGCTCTACCTGCCGCTGTACCGGACCTTCGCCCCCCTCGAACGACGGAGCGCGGCGGGCGATGCCAAGGCGCTGCGCCAGATGGCACCCGGGCAATGGCAGGCCGAGCACTTCGCCGACATCCCGGTGTTCGTGATCCCCTGCTACCGGCGGAACATGAAGCACCGGGCCACCGGCTGGCCCCAGATCTCGGTGTCGTCGTTCTACGGCTCGGTCTACCCCGCGGTGCAGAACCTCCTGCTCTCCTGCCGCGCGGTCGGGCTGGGGGCATCGCTCCAGACGCTGCCGATCTGGCTCGCGCCCGTGGCGCGGCGCATCCTCGGACTACCCCGTCACCTGGTGCCTGTGTGCGTGATCCCCATCGGTTGGGCGCAGGGCAACTACGGCCCCACCACCCGGCGACCCATCCGCGAGGTCGTCCACATCGACCGCTATGGCAACCAACCCGACCTCGGCTGACGGGGAACCTGCCCGCGGCCACCGGGGCCACCGACCAGGCAAGAATGGTCATCCGTGGGATGAGATGAGTATTCTCGTCTGCGGAAAAGGGGGATCTTGTGAGCCGCTCTGGGGATCGAACTCACCGCACTGCCACGACACCACCGGTCATCGATCGTCTCCCGACGCGCCTGTCGGGCCGTGACCATTCGGTGACCCTTCTCGGCTGGGTGACGCGACGGTGAGCCTCGGCTCGTTGGTCCTCGGGATCCTCAACGGCCTCACCGTCGGGTTGCTGGCGGTTGGGCTCGTCCTCATCTACCGCTCGAACCGGTTCCTGAACCTGGCCCACGCCCAACTCGGCACCCTCTCGGCGTTGCTCCTGGCCAAGTGGGTGCTCGATTGGGGATGGAACTTCTGGGTGGCGTTCCCCCTGGCCCTGGCGTTCGCCATCGTCACCGGGGTGCTCATCGAGCGGTTCCTGGTGGGTCCGCTGCGGCGCAAGACGAAATCGCCGATCCGGCTGCTGCTCCTCTCGCTCGGGGTCTCGCAGTTGCTCCTCGCGATCACCTACATCCCCAGCCTCGGTCCGGACACCGGGAGCAGCACCATCTACCCCCAGCCGTTCGACTCAAGCCTGCACATCGGCGGGGTGACCCTGACCGGCATGTACGTCCTCACCGCCATCACCGTCCCGGCACTGGTGATCGCGCTGGCGTTGTTCCTCAGCCGTTCGATCACCGGCAAACAGATCCGGGCGGCGGCCAACAACGCCGATGCCGCTCGCTTGTGTGGCATCTCCATCAGCAAGGTCAGCGCCATCACCTGGGCGTTGGCCGGAGGGCTGTCGGGCGTTTCCGCCGTGCTTCAGGCCCCCACCCAGGCCAGCTTCAACCTGGCGTCGCTCGGGCCGTACCTGCTCATGCTCACCCTCGGTGCGGCCGCGTTCGGCGCCTTCGTGTCGGTGCCCGGGGCGCTCGCCGGCGGGCTGCTGCTCGGAGTGGTGAGCCAGCTGGTCTCGGCACAGACCTCCAACGCGTCCAGCGCCGAGATCACCGTCTTCATCCTGATCCTGCTCATCATCCTCGTGCGGGGAAAGGCGATCGCCGCGGCGTTCCACCTCTCCGGGGCGGTCAGCGAGGAGATCCCGGTGACCCGCGTGCCCGACGCGATCCGCCAGTTCACCTTCGTCCACCGTCAGCGGCTCTGGCTCGGCTCCGCCGCGCTACTGGTGGCAATGGCCTGGCCCCAGTTGCCGTACTTCGACACCGACGGCAACCAGTTCCTCCTCACGCTCATCCTGATCTACGCGCTGGTCGGCGTGTCGCTCACGATGCTTGTGGGTTGGGCCGGCCAGGTGAGCCTCGGCCACTTCGCCCTCGTGGGTCTGGGCGCCTACCTCGCCGCGCGCTGGGCGAACGACGGTTGGTCG
>JANMIX010000128.1:0-10008 GCA_031376015.1 Acidimicrobiia bacterium
GGGGTGGTCGCCGGCACCGGGACCTCCTATCCCGAGTGGGACGTCCACCGCAGCCGGTACCGCGCCGACTGGTGCCGGGTGACGGAGAGCGACCCGACCCCGGCCGCCGGGCAGAGCACACCGCTGATCGACGACCTGGGCCCGCGGCGCCCCCTCGCCCGGCTCGGCATCGGCCTCGACCGCTGCCGCCGGCAGCGTCAGGGCGACGACATCGACATCGACGCCGCCGTGCAGACCCGAGTCGACGTGCTGGCCGGCGGCGACCCGGGCCAGGGGGACGTCTACCTCGGCAGCCTCCGCCGTCGCCGGGATCTGGCTGTGCTGGTCCTGCTCGACGTGTCGGGCTCGGCCGGTGAGCCCGGCACCGCCGGCAAGCCGGTGCACGAGCATCAGCGGCGGGCCGCCGCCGCCCTGGTGGCCGCGCTGCACGGCCTCGGTGACCGGGTGGCGCTGCACGCCTTCAACTCCCGAGGCCGGCAATCGGTGCAGTTGCTGCGGGTCAAGGCCTTCGACGACCACCTCGACAGCGCCGCGGCGCAACGGTTGCGTGCCCTCACCCCCGGTGCGTACACCCGCCTGGGCGCCGCCATACGCCACGGCACGACCATCCTCGAGGAGCGGGCCGGCACCCCCCGGCGCCTGCTGGTGGTCCTCTCCGACGGCTTCGCCTACGACCACGGCTACGAGGGCCGTTACGGCGAGGCCGACGCCCGCCGGGCACTGCTCGAGGCCCGCCGGCGCGGCGTGGGCTGCGTGTGCCTCAGCGTCGGGACCGACGCCGAGCCGATGGCCCTGCAGCGGGTCTTCGGCACCGCCGCGCACGCCAGCGTGCCCAGGACCGAACAACTGCCCCAGGTGATCGGCCCGCTGTTCCGGGCCGCGCTGCGCTCGGCCGAGGTCCACCGGCGCGCCTTCCAGCGCACCGAACGGACCACCGAGCGTCTCGAGTTGGAAAGGAGGGCCGATGGCCGCAACCGCGCGTCCGTTCTACGTGCCGGTCGGTGACGAGGAGCAGGTGTTCAAGGCGGCGTACCGCCAGGGTCTGTCGGTCGTGCTCAAGGGCCCGACGGGTTGCGGCAAGACCAGCTTCGTCGAGGCCATGGCCCATGACCTCGACCGGCCGCTCATCACCGTGTCGTGCCACGACGACCTCACCACCGCCGACCTCGTGGGCCGTTTCCTGCTCGAGGGCGGCGACACCCGATGGGTGGACGGCCCCCTCACCAGGGCGGTGCGGGAGGGCGCCATCTGTTATCTCGATGAGATCGTCGAGGCTCGCCAGGACACCACCGTGGTGCTCCACCCCCTCGCCGATCACCGCCGCCAACTCCCGATCGACCGCCTCAACGTCGTGCTCGACGCCGCCCCTGGTTTCTGCCTCGTGGTGTCGTACAACCCCGGCTATCAGAGCGTGCTGAAGGACCTCAAGGACTCGACCCGGCAGCGCATGGTGGCCATTGAGTTCGACTTCCCCCCGCCGGACGTGGAGGAGAAGATCGTCAGCCACCAGGCCGGCGTCGACCACGAACTGGCCGCCCGGCTGGTGCAGCTGGCCCAGGCCATCCGGCGCCTCGAGACCGCCGGCCTGCGCGAGGTGGCATCCACCCGGGTCCTCATTGCCGCCGCCCGGCTCCGCGCCGAAGGGGTGCCGCTGGCCACCGCGGCCAGGGCGGCCATCGCCGGCCCGCTCACCGATGACCCCGTCGTGGGGGCCGGCCTGCGTGAGCTGATCGACGCCTACCTGGCCGATGCGGATGACCCCGCCGACGGCGATCTAGGTTCTGGAACAACTGTTAGGTACAAGGCACTGGGGGCAGAATGAGCTACGAGAGCACCGCCGAGCCGATCAAGCTGGGCTACCTGTTCGACTTCGTGTTGCCCGACGGCTACCCGAAGGAGATGCGGGCCGATCTGACCCAGTCCTTCGAGCTGGTCTTCGAGCAGGGGCTGGCCCAGGGCATCATCGACCGGCCGGTCGAGATCATCTTCCGCGAGGTCGAGGGTCTGCCCAAGGGCACCGTGAAGGCGGTCGTCGACGCCTACGGCGAGCTCGTCGACGAGGGCTGCCTGGCCGTCTTCGGCCCCTCGATCACCGACAACTGCATCCCCACCCGGGAGGCCATCGAGGAGCGGTTCCACGTACCCGCCATCAGCGTCACCGGCTCGGAGGAGTGGCTGGGGGAGTGGACGTTCTCGCTGTCCATGGGGTCGATGACCGACGAGCCGATCTTCTGGGCCCACCTGCTGGCCAAGCGCGGCCTCGACGACATCGGCGTCCTCGTCGAGCGGTCGCTGGTGGGGGAGAGCTACCTCAAGTCGTTCCGCTCGGCGTGTGCCGCCAAGGGCCTGCGCATCGTCGCCGAGGAGTCCATCGCCCAGACCGCGCAGGACATCGGCGACGCCGTCCGCAAACTGCACGAGGCCAAGGTCCAGGCCGTGGTGCACTGCGGGTTCGGCTTCGGCGTCGTGCTCATCGGGCCGGTGCTCGACGAACTGGGTTGGGATCCGCCCCGCTTCATGGGCACGTCGTTCCAGAACGCCTGGATCAACGAGATCGTGTGGAACGCCATCGTGGGCTGGACGGGTCTCGACCAGTACGACGACGGCAACCAGGTGGGCCAGGATTTCCTCGACCAGTACAACGCCCGGTACGGCCGGCGCCCGACCTACTGCGTGCCGGTGGTGAACCGCGATCTCGCCACCGTGCTCCTGCACGCCTTCGCCGACGCCCGCCCGCTGTCACCCAAGGGTGTGCGCGACGCCCTCGAGCGGGTGAAGCTGCTTCCGGCCGCGTCGGGCTCGCCCGGCACGCGCCTGTCCTTCGGCCGCTACTCGCACCGCGGCTGGATGGGCGCCGGCTACCTCGTCGCCCGCCGGCTGGATCCCGACGGCGTGAGCGCCCACCTCGTCGAGCGGTTCGGACAGGACTGAGCCGTGGCCACCCAACTCGGTTCACCCCCCGTCGGGGAGCGCACCGGCCTCCGCCCGCGCCGGGCGAACCTCGCCGGGGTCGTGGCCCTCCTCGCGCTGGGGGCCGCCTTGATCGCCGTCGCCGTCAACGCCCGCAGCGGCATCGGCGCCGACCGGATCCGGAACCCGGCGGTCACCGGCGCCCCCCGGCCGGTCGAACCCCTCTTCGGTTTCGACCACTGGATCACCATGCACCAGGTGGGAACCGTCGTGATGATGCTCACGGTGGTGGCCGCCTTCATCATCGGCTGGCGTCGCCACCCGCGCCACCCGATCCTGCTGATGGCCCTGGTGTGCACACTGCTGATCTGGCAGGACCCGATCATGAACTGGGCCCCCTACGCGGTGTACAACCCTGAGCTCTTCCACTGGCCCGAGACGTGGCCGCTGGTGTCGCTGTCGCCCACGGTCGAGCCCTTCATCGTGGTCGGCTACGCCACCTTCTACATGGCGCCGTTCTTCCCCGCCGTGTGGCTGCTGCGGCGCCTGCAGGCCCGCCGGACCGTCGAGTCCTTCCTGTGGCGGCACCCCCTGCTCGCGCTGTCGGGGCTGATCCTGGCCATCGGGTTCGTGTTCGACGCCGGCCTCGAGACCTTCCTGGTCCGCACCCAGCTCTACATCTACTCCCAGGTGATCCCCTTCGGATCCTTCGCCACGGGCCAGCCGCACCAGTTCCCGCTGATCTGGGAGTCGGCGCTGGTCAGCACGGTCATGATCCCCGCAGGTGTGCTCCTCTACCGCGATGACACGGGCAGGACCCAGGCCGAGAAGCTGGCCGCCAAGGTGCGCGCCTTTCGGTCCCGACCGGCGCTTGGCACCTTCGCCGTGATGTTCGTGGTCATCAACGCCGCCTACCTGTTCCTCTACGGCGGCGGGTTCGCCCTCATCCGTGTCTCCGGCGCCGCCACGTCGGTGGCCTGCCCCTACCCGTTCCCTGAGGCGAAGGTCTACGACCCGCAGGGCTTCTACGAGAAGTCCGGCCAGCCCGGGCCGTATTTCCCCGGCATCTGGTCGCGTTGGCAGAGCGCCCAGCCCGACGGCCGGCCCAACGTGCACCCACCGGCGGACGGCGGACGCTGCGGAGGCGGCGGTGGTTGAGCCCCGCAGCGTCGTGCTCACCGGCGCGTCGCGCGGGCTGGGCCTGGCCACCGCCGCGCACCTGTACCGCCAGGGCTGGTCGGTCCTCGCCGCCATGCGGTCGCCGGAGGAGGGGGTGGAACGGCTGCGGGCGCTCACCGGGGCCGCCGCCGGTGACCCCCGCCTGCGCGGCCTTCGGCTCGACCTCGACGACCCCGAGTCGATCACCGCCGCCGCCCGCACCGTGCTCGAGCATTCCGGCGCGCCGCACGGGATCGTGCACAACGCCGGCATCGCCGGGGTGGGCTGCCTCGAGGAGTTCCCGATGAGGGCGTGGGAGCAACTCTTCTCCACCAACTTCTTCGGCCCGGTCCGGCTCACCCGCGAGTTGCTCCCCGCCATGCGGGCGGCCGGGCGCGGCCGCATCGTGATGGTGTCGAGCCAGGGCGCCATCCGCGGCATGCCCGGCATCGGCGCCTACTCGGCCGCCAAGGGCGCGCTCGAGCGGTGGGCGGAATCGCTCTCCCAGGAGATCGCCCCGTTCGGTCTCGGCGTCACCGTCCTGGTCGCCGGCAGCTTCAAGACCGACATCTTGGAGCTCACCCCCACCTACGCCGACCCCGCCGGGCCCTACGCCAGCCTGCACGAGAACCTGGAGACCTCCGGCCGGCGGTTCCTGCGCTTCGCCGGGGATCCCGAGCGGTTCGCCCCCGCGGTGGCCAAGGCCCTGGAGGAGACCCGGCCCTTCGCCCGCCACGGCGTCGGCTTCGACGCCCGCTTGTTGCTCCTGGGGAACCGGCTCCTGCCGTCCTCGTTGCTGCAGGCCATCACCGGCCGCGCCCTGCATCTGCCGCGGCCCAATTCGCTGCGCGGCGACCACCGTCGTAACGCCACCCTCAACCCACCTCCCGAGGAGACCCGAGCAATTGGCTGAATCACCGATCCCCGGCTTCGAGCAGTACCTCGAGGTCAAGTCGGTTGCCTGGCCGGTGGCCTGAACGCCGGTGCTCAGGCCCGGGTGCCGGCGCCTCGCAGCGTCGTTTCCCGGGCCAGCGCCAGGGCACCCTCGGTGCCGAGCGTGTCCACGATGTTCTCGGGCATCCACAACAGCTCGAACGCCGACCACGCCCGGATGTCGGCCGATCGGCCTTCGAGCTGCAGTTCCCCGGCGCGAACGCCCTGGGCCAGGAGCGATTTCAGGTCGCGCATCCGGGCGGCGAACGACGACCCGAGGTTGATGCTGTTCGGAGGCGACTCGCGCAGCCAGGCGAGCTGGATGTTGTACTCGTCGCTGAAGCGGGCGACGGCGCTGATGTTGACCCACATCAGGGCGTCGAGCTTCTCCACGATCGTGCCCTCGGCGCGAAGGACGCTGCTCCACCCCGAGCGGGCGATCACGGTGAAGGACCGCATGATCGAGTTGAGCAACTCGTCCTTGGACCCGATGAGCCGGTAGACGCTCCCCACGCTCATGCCCGACGCCTTGGCGATGTCGCGCACGGTCGTGGACTCATACCCCCGCCGGCCGAACTCGGTGCGAGCGGCGGTACGCAGGATCGGCAGGCGATCGTCCTCGTCGTCGTCGCCCTTGTCCCACCCCTCGACGGTCCTCGCCGCCGCGTCGAAGGCCGCCGATCGATCGAGCGCCCGGTCCGACGGTGGGTCGAGGGCAATGCCCCGCAGCAGGGCGCGGCAGCGGATGGCGGGCATCTCCGCGGCGCCGGGCACGTCGTGGAACACGCCCAGGCTGATGTGCAGCAGCACCTGGCAGATGCGGTCGGCCAGGGTCTCCAGATCGAGCCCGGGCCGGATCTCGCCGCGGGTCCGGCCCACCCGCAGCGTCTCGAGCATCGCCGTCTCGATGGCCATCGGCGTGCGGGCCGCCGCTCGCACCAACTCGTCGCCGGCCCCCGAGGGCGGGTCGTACACCGTCACAAGCAGCGCGGCGCGGTGGCGCACCGCGCAGGCGGCGATGGCCGAGCCCAGGGCGATGAGGCGTTCCTCGATCGGTCTCGGGTCGGCGCCGGCGTTCGCCAGGGTCGCATCCGCGAGGGCGTCGAGGTCGGCGTGGTACCGGTCGACCAGCTCGACGATGATCGCTTCTTTGGACTCGAAGTGGTGGTACAGACTGCCGGGCTGCACCCCGCAGGCGTCCGCGATCTCCTTGAGCGACGTGCGCAGACCCGACGACGCGAACAGGGCCGCGGCGGTGTCGAGGATCTCTGTTCGGCGGGGTCCTCCTATCGCCAATGCGTCGACTCCTCACGTGCCCGCATGCGGGAGTTGACGGTACCGGACCTGCCGTGACGAGCGTGCCATCGGCCCGGACCCAATGTTTGGTCGCGCCGCGGGGCGGCCGCTACTTTCGTGAGGGACAATGCAGTGGGCTCGCCTGGGCAGTGGGGAACGCGAGCCGGTTGGGGGATGTGACGATGACGCCGAGCGTCGAGGACGGATCGGACATGCGCCCCGGCCGGCGCGCCCGGACCGGCGCCGTATGAGCCTCTCCACGCTCGTGCTCGGCTTGTTGAACGGGCTGACCATCGGCCTGCTGGCGGTCGGCCTCGTGCTGGTCTACAAGTCGAACCGGTTCCTCAACGTCGCCCACGCCCAGGTGGGCACGCTGCCCGCCGGGTTGCTGGCGAAGTGGGTGCTCGACTGGGGTTGGTCGTGGTGGATTGCCGCCACGGCGGCCGTGGTCGTGGGTGTCGGGGTGGGGCTGGGGGTCGAGCGGTTCCTCATCGGCCCGCTGCGCCGCCGTGGTGGGACCCCGGTGCAACTCCTGCTGCTCTCGGTGGCCATCTCGCAGTTGCTCCTGGCCTTCACCTTCGTGCCCGCCCTCGCCCCGTCGCAGGCCAGCCGGGCCATGCCCTATCCCCAGCCCTTCGATTCGAACCTTCGCATCGGCGGGGTCGTGCTCACCGGCATGTCCGTGCTCATCGCCATCGTGGTGCCGTTGCTGGTGGTGGGCCTGGCCGCCTTTCTCCGCTGGTCGTTGCTGGGCAAGTCCATCCGGGCCGCCGCCAACAACCGCGACGCCGCCCGTCTCTGTGGCATCTCCGTCGCCCGCGTGTCGGCGGTCACCTGGGGCTGCGCCGGTGCCCTGGCCACCGTCTCGGCCATCTTCCAGGCGCCGACCATGCCGGGCTTCAACCTGGTGACCTTCGGCCCCTACCTGCTGATGGTGACCCTCGGCGCCGCCGCCTTCGGCGCCTTCGTCTCCCTCCCGGCGGCCCTCGGTGGCGGGGTCGTGCTGGGTCTGGTCAGCCAGATCGTGTCGGCGCAGACCTCCAACGCCTCCACCGCGGAACTGGCGGTGTTCCTCACCATCCTGGCCGTGGTCTTCGCCCGCGGCCGGGCCATGGCCCGGGTCTTCGCCCTCAGCGGCGGCGTGGGCCGGTCGCGACCGCCGCTGGCCGTGCCGGCGCGGCTGCGTTCGAGCCCGCTCGTGCGCCATCAGGGTGCCTGGCTCGGCGGCGCCGCCGTCCTCGCCGCCGTCGCCTTGCCGAACCTTCCCTACCTGAACACCTCGGGTCACCAGTTCCTGCTCGTGCTGGTGCTGCTCTACGCCCTGCTGGGCGTCAGCCTCACGGTCGTGGTCGGCTGGGCCGGGCAGGTGCCGTTGGGCCACTTCGCGCTTGTGGGTCTCGCCGCCTACCTGACGACGCGGTGGGCGGCCGACTGGAGCGTCACGACGATCCTGGTGGTGGTGGGGCTCCTCGGGGCGTTGGTGATGGCGGGGATCGGTCTGCCCGCCCTCCGCGTCGGCGGCCTGGCCTTGCCGGTCACCACCATGGGGTTCGCCGTCGTCGCCGTCGACTGGCTGTACCGGCAGGACTGGGTGGGTTCCGGGCAGACCTTCGCCACCGTCGCCCCCATGCGTCTGGGCCCGCACCTGGGCACCGCCGACGACCCGCGCTCGGTGTACTACGTGGCCCTGCTCGTGCTGGTGCTGGGTGCGGCGGGTGCCGCCGGCCTACGGCGGTGGGGCCCGGCCCGCCTGGCGATCGCCGTGCGCGACAACGACCTGGCGGCCAGCAGCTTCGGCGTCAACCCGGCCGCGGTGAAGCTGGCCTTCCTCGCTGTGTCGGGCTTCTACGCCGCTGCCGCCGGCGTGTTGTGGGCCTACGCGTGGCGGGTGGTCAGCACCGATCAGTTCACCGCCAACGTGTCGATCAGCGTCATCGCCATCCCGGTCATCGGCGGGCTCGGCTCGGTGGCCGGTGCGATCACCGCCGCGGTGGTGCTCTACGCCTCCACCTTCTTCATCGGGCCCTCCGTGGCCCCCCTCTTCGGTGAGTTCGGCCAGAACCTGGGCTTCCAACTGTTCCTGGCCGGCACGGGCCAGGTGATGGTGCTGATGAAGTACCCCCACGGCATCGCCGGCGCGGTGCAGACGAGGTGGGAGCGGTACCTGCGCCGCCGGGCGGAGGAGATCGGTGCCGTCACCGCCGTCGAGCCGCTCGCCGCATCAGCCGCGTCCGTCGCGTCCGTCGCGTCCGTGGCACCGCTCGCGCCGATCACGTCCGTCGCATCCGTCGGTCGCGAGGAGGGTTCCCCCGGCGGGGCACCCCACGACGGTGAGCTGCCGCTCGTCGCCCGAGACATCCATGTCCACTTCGGCGGCGTGGTGGCTCTCGACGGGGTCGACATCGAGGTGCGAGCCGGGGAGATCGTGGGGCTGATCGGCCCCAACGGGGCGGGCAAGACCACGTTGATGCACGTCATCTCCGGTGTGCAGCGAACCGGCACGGGTTCGGTCCGCATCCGGGGTCATGAGGTGTCGGACCTCTCCGCCGACTTCCGCGCTCCGTTCGGGTTGGCCCGCACCTTCCAGGACGCGCGCCTCTTCGGCGGGCTGACGGTGACCGAGACGATCCAGGTGGCCATGGCCTATCGGCTCAAGGTGGGCCTGCTGGCCGGCGCCACCGCCGCCCCGTGGGCGAGGGCGACCGAGTGCCTGAGCCGGGCCCGTGCGCAGGAGATCGTGGAGCGCTTCGGGCTGGGGGCGTGGGCCGACACCCTCACCGCCGACCTGTCGACCGGCTCGCGGCGGATCTGTGACCTGGCCGCTCAGCTCGCCGCCCAACCGATGCTGCTGCTCCTCGACGAGCCCACCGCCGGCGTTGCCCAGCGCGAAGCCGAAGCCTTCGGACCGCTGCTGCGCCGCATCCGCGACGAACTCGACTGTGCGGTACTCATCGTGGAGCACGACATGCCCCTGCTGATGGGCCTGTGCGACCGGGTGTACGCCATGGAGGCCGGCCGCGTCATCGCCGAGGGCACCGCGGAGGAGATACGCCATGATCGTGCGGTCGTGGCCAGCTACCTGGGCAGCAACACGGTCACGATCGAGCGGTCCGGACCCAACCGGGGCGCCCGCTCGCGTGCGGGGACCGTCGGGTCGGGGGTTCCGCGGTGACGGCGACCGAGGCGCGGCCCAGCGTCCGGCGGGACACGACCGCCAGCCGTCTTCCTGGGGGAGCGGTGAGGCGGGCGCTGCGGCTGGCCGGGGGAGCGTTGGCGTTGGCGTTGGTGGTGGCGGCCGGGGCGCGGGCCGGCATCGCGGGTTCGTCGCGTGGGGGCGCCCCCGACGAACAGGGTGGGTGGACGGTCACCAACCCCGGCGTGAGCGAGTTGCCGGGAGTGGTGCCGCCCGACGTGCCCAACGGTGGTCTGCTCATCCAGGGTGGGCCGGGTTCCTCCAACGGCAACGACAACGCCGACCCCAGCGCGTTCGCGGCCATGGTCTTCGATCTGCCCGCGGGTGCCACCCCTGCGTCGCTGACGCTCACCGTCGACAAGAGATCCGCCTCCACGCCGATCACGACGCTCGAGTTGTGCCCGCTGGTCGACGCCGGGTTCCGCAGCGAAGCCGGAGGCGCGATGGCCGACGCCCCCACCTACGACTGCCACCGCCATGTGAGCGCCGCCCCCTCGGCCAGCGGTGACGAGTACGTC
>JANMIX010000157.1:0-1571 GCA_031376015.1 Acidimicrobiia bacterium
CGGCCGAGTTCTCGTCGCCCGTCTTCCCCGGATCCGTCGCCTTCGACCCCTCCGGCCCCCCGGTAGTGGTTACGGAAGGATCGACGACCAACGTGCTCGCCGTGACGGCCGTACGCGCCCACGCCACCCACTTGGTGGGACTCGCCAGCGGGGGACGGATGGCGCCCGACCACAACGGCTCGCCCACACCTTCGCTGCCCAGCAGGTACCCGGAGCCGTCGGCCGCGAACGCCACGGCCTCGCCCTGACGTTCCTGCACCCGCGCTACCACGCAACCGGGGGAAACGAACGCGTCCGCCAGAGTGGCGCCCGGGGGCCGCTCGAAGGCGAAGACCTCGGAGTAGTTGCGCACCAGCACCACCGAACCGTCCGGTGCGATGTCGGCCCCCGAGACGTTGCGCTGCGCCGCGCCACCCCCCGCCGCCTCGTCGGGCAGTTGGAAGCGGCCTGCCAGCACCGGGGTCACGGTCGCGCCGCCGAGGAACTGGCTCGCAGGGATCATGAGCACCCGGCTGACCCCACCCGCCTCCTTGGTGAGCACCGCGATGTCGCCCGTAATGGGATCCACGAGCAACGATTCGGCGTCGGGTGACCCGTCGGGCACCTGCACATCCAGCCGTTCAGCGTCCTCCAACGTGCCCCCGCCAGTCGCCAGCGACGCCGGTTCCGGCACCCGGTAGATGGTGTAGCGCCGGCGCAGGTGCAGGTTGTCGCCGATGTCGCCCACGTAGAGGTAGGGCACGTCCGTGACCGGCCCGGGTCCGATGGCGATGTCCTCCCAATCGAGGTTCTCGGCAGCCGGCAAACGCCACGTACCCGCGTCGGCGCCGCCGGGACCGATGGCGAACAGCGCGGCGGGTCCGCCACTGTCGTTGTGACCCCAGAAGATTCCCGGGTGCAGGCGGCTGGCTGCCAGCCCGGACAGTTCGTCGAGGGCGGGGGATCGGGTGGATCCGGCCGGGGCGGGAGCAGAGAAGCGCGCGCAGACCGACGCGGCCGCGCCGGCCCGTGCCGGCCCGGCTGCGGAGCCGATGACGGGGGAGCCGACGACGACGACGAGCACCGCCGTGAGCGTCCGGTGCCAACCACCCCTCGCGCGTGAACCACAGCGGTACCCTGCGGGCATGTTCTGGCCTCGCAGCCGCGCGCGCCACCGGGTTGATCTCTGCTCGCTGGCCGCCATCGCATGATCCTCGCACCTGTGCCCGCAACGCCCCCGTCACGCCCGCACACTTCGGGACCATGACCACCACGGCTGCGGTACCGGTCATCGACCTGGCCGGTTCGCCGGAGACAGTGGGTGCCGGCATCGATGCCGCGTGCCGGCACCACGGTTTCTTCGCCGTCGGCGGCCACGGGGTCGACATGGACGAGGTGTGGGCCCTCCATGACCTCGCCAGGGAGTTCTTCGCGCTCCCTGAGGAGGAGAAGGAACTCATCGCCATGCCCCGGGCCGGTCGGGCCTGGCGCGGTTGGTTCCCCCTCGAAGGGGAGCTCACCTCCGGTACGCCGGATCTGAAGGAGGGCCTCTACTTCGGCCGCGAACTGCCGCCGTCGGACCCTCGCGTCCG
>JANMIX010000184.1:0-3527 GCA_031376015.1 Acidimicrobiia bacterium
GAGATGTGTATGCCGGGGGATAACACGGTGATGAAGGTCACCTTGATCCACCCGATCGCCATGGACGAGGGTCTGCGGTTCGCCATCCGTGAGGGTGGCCGTACCGTGGGCGCCGGCCGAGTCACCAAGATCATCAAGTAGGAGTCAGACCATGGCCTCGAAATCCAACGAGAAGCGGATCGCCGTCACCCTGGAGTGCACGGTGTGCAAGCGCCGCAACTACATCACCAAGAAGAACAAGGTGAACGACCGCGAGCGCATCGAGATGAAGAAGTACTGCCGTTGGGACCGCACCCACACCGTGCACAAGGAAACCCGCTGAGCGACTCGCGGAAGTGACGGGGTCCGGCCGGTTGCAACGGTCGGCCCCACGTCGCTGAGTAACCTTGCGACGTCCCCTCGGGTCAGAAGGTCCGGTATGCCACCAACAGTGGATCTCGACGAGCTGGTCGCGGCGGCCCGCGATGGCGATCACGGCGCGTTCGAGGAGCTGGTTCGGCGAACGTACGTGGACACGTACACCCTCGCCTTCCGGCTCACCGGGAACGAGGAGGACGCACGCGACGTGGCACAGGACACCTACCTACGGGCCTTCAAGAGCATCGATCGCTTCCGCGGCGACGCTCAGTTCAGCACCTGGCTCTACCGAATCACCGCCAACTGCGCCTCCACCCACCTGAGCAAGCGGACCAAGCACCGTCATGACGATCTCCCTGACGACGCCCCGATCATCTCGCTCGATGCCAGCTACGACCCCCAAGCCCAACTCGACGCCGCCGCCACCCGCTCCCGCTTACAGGCCGCGCTGTCCTCGCTCCCGCCTCGGTTGAGAGCGGTGGTGGTGCTGCGTGATGTGTACGACATGCCGCACGAGGCCATCGCGGCCGAGCTCGGCATCACCGAGTCGGCGGCAAAGGTGCGCCTGCACCGGGCGCGGCGACGGCTCCGCGAGCAGGTGTTCGGTGTTCGGGGCGATGGTGTGGAGCGCGAGGAGGACGCACATGCGGTGTGACGACGTCGCCGAACTGTTGAGTGAGGCAGCCGACGGAGGGGTACTCGATCGCGGCGCCCGCCGCCACGTCGAGACCTGCCTTCGTTGCCAGGCCGAGGTGGTGCAGTACCGCAAGCTGCTACGTGCCCTGCACAATCTTCGTACCGAGGTGCTGGAACCGGCACCAGGTCTGCTCAGCGACATCCTCGCCGGTCTCGAGGAGGCGGGGGAGCGCCATGCGGTGCGCTCGTTGCTGCGGGGCCGGCGGATCGCGTATGTGGGCGGTATCGCTGCGGCGGCAACCGCCGGAGCGGCGGGGGCGATCCTGTACGCCTCCAAATCCCGCCGCAGCCGGCTTCTCGCCGGCTGAGACGTCCTCGCCTGCGCCGGCTGACCCGCCGGCGGGGATTGCCCGGCCATGGCCGGCTTGCTCGTGGTCGCACGTATCGCCTCGTCGCGCGCGACCATCGTCCGAGATGGGATGGTCGGTGCCGTTGCGCTGGCCCTGACGTTCTCGCGCAGGTGCGCGGAGAGGCCCGAAATCGTCGGTTGACGGACTAGTCCGTTCGGGTGTTTCTCGCCGTAGCGGTGCCTGGCAAACCGCCCCACACGGGGACATCTGGGGGTTACCGCGGGAATGACAGGTCAAGGAGTTCGCCGAGGCCCCGATCCCTTTCACCGAAGTCGTATCCCTGTTCGCTTCGGAGGAAGTCCCACCAATGTCCCACCCCTTGCGGTATCCGCTCTCCGTTGGAGTGCTGGCCCTCACCTTGGGCGCATCCGTGCTGCTCGCCCCCGGCGCGAAGGCAGGCGCCGGTGCCACCTTCGCTCCCACCAACTCCTCGGTGTTGACTGTGCCCGACAGCGCGTACCCGGTGCCGTCGAACGCACTCTTCGTTGCGCCCGCAGGCAACGACGCCAATCCCGGCACCCAGGCAATGCCCAAGCGCACGCTCAAGGCCGCCCTCGCCAAAGTGCCCACCGGTGGCACCGTCGTGGCTCGGGCCGGCACCTACCGGGAGAGCCTCGGCTCGATCACCCGCCGGGTCACCCTGCAGGCCTACCCGC
The DNA here is from genome assembly GCA_031376015.1 of Acidimicrobiia bacterium. Taxonomy (GTDB): domain Bacteria; phylum Actinomycetota; class Acidimicrobiia; order Acidimicrobiales; family JACDCH01; genus JANMIX01. Next base: position 2,060 of record JANMIX010000184.1, read on the forward strand.
ACGAGCAGGTGTGGCTGAAGGGCAGCCAGGTCGTCACCGGTTGGACCAAGTTGTCGAACACGTGGATCGTGTCGAACTGGAGCACGTCACTGTGTGCCACCTGCTACCCGGCCTCGGAGATCACCTCGGCGGCGCCGGCCGCAGGCCTGCCCGACCAGGTGTTCATCGACGGGGTCATGCAGCGTCAGGTGCTCTCCGCCTCGGCCGTGACCCCCGGCACCTTCTACGTCGACCGGACGGCCAAGATCCTGCGCCTGGGCACCGATCCCACCGGGCACACAGTGGAGGCCACCGTGTCCGCCTTCGCCGTGCAGTTCAACACTGCCGGCGCAGCCGGTTCGGTGGTCCGGGGCGTCGGCTTCGCCCACTACGGCGCCAACAGCATCAACTCCAGGGTGCCGGCCATGGTCATCGTCACCAGCCCGAGTGTGAGCTTCGACCGTGACATCTTCGCCTACAGCGCGACGCGCGCCCTCGCCCTTCTGGGCACCGCGCCGCTGGTGACCAACAGCGTGATCACCCAGAACGGCTACACGGGTGTCACTGCCTACAAGGCGCACGGACTCCGGTTCGACACCAACATGGTCACCGACAACAACAACGAGCATTTCTCCAACCTGGGGAGCGCCGCCGCTGCCACCGCGGGCATGAAGCTGGCCAGCACCGACGACGCCGTCGTGCGCAACTCCGTCTTCGACAACAACGACAGCAACGGGCTGTGGTTCGACCTCGCTTGCTACAGGGCCACGGTGGTGAACAACGTGTTCCGCCACAACAACGGCCACGGCCTCTTCCTGGAGGTCTCCGGTTCGCTGCTGGCCGCCTCGAACGTGGCCAACGACAACCGGGGGTACGGCATCGAGGTGTCCGGTTCCGCCGACGTGGGGATCTGGAACAACACCCTGGCCGACAACGCGGCGGGCCAGTTGGGGGTGATGGAGGATCCCCGACACACCACTGCAACGGCCTTGGTGCAGCGAGGGATCACCTATGACACGGCCCGCGTCGACATCGTCAACAACCTGCTGGTTGACGACCACGGCGGCAGCCCCCGCCTGCTGAAGACCTACGGTGGATCCAACCACCTCTCGGCCGACACCATGATCCGGACCCACGCTGACAACGGTTGGGCTCGGGCGTCGGCCGCGGCACCCTCCAGTGTGGCGATCTGGGTCCGGTCCGTGTCTCCCTACAATCCGAGCTTCACGAGCCTGACCGCACTGAGAAGCGCCGTGGGCCAGGAAGTTGGGAGCTGGGAGCGGGCCGGTTACGGAACGTCGCCCCTCTTCGTGAACTCCGCCGGCGGTGACTACCACCTCCTCGGTAACGCTCCGGCCCGCGGGCAGGGGAGCGCACTTCCGGCCGCGGTGGCGCAGGCCATCGGGGTGGCCTCGGGGGTACCGGTGGACCAAGGGGCGTTGATCTTCGCGGGCTGAGTACCCCTCCCCCAGGGTCCAGCCCCCACCCG
>JANMIX010000608.1:0-2056 GCA_031376015.1 Acidimicrobiia bacterium
GGCCGCGGCGGCGGTGAGAGCGGTCTTGCCGTGCCCCGCCGGCGCCAGCACCACCCGCAACCCTCGCCCCGGTGCACACAGCCCAGCCACGGCGTCGGCCTGGTCTTCACCCAACCCCACCGGCGAGCGGTCGATGGCATCAAAAATGGTGGGACCATCCACCCCCTCATCACGGCGGGCCTGCAGGGTGTCCAACTGGGCTACGACGGCGTCTTCGACGGTGCGGTGCTCGAGGGTGGACCACTCCGGCGGCCGCCGACGGGCCTCGGCATCGAGGGGGGCCAGGCGCACCACCAGACCCGACGCCAAGAACTCGGCTGCCAGCGCTTCGATCTGGTCGACGGTGAGGCGGCCGTTGGCCAGAGCGGCGATCCGTTCGACCACGTGGGCTTCCCCGAAGCGGGCTGTCGTGGCGCACAACCCGCCATCCGGATCGACCAGCGCGGCGAACAGTTCGGTCCGAGTGGGCGTGTCGGCTGGGGTCGGCTGGTGACACACGATCCGCACCAACCGACCCGGGCTCGGGATCCCCGCCTCGACGGCTTCGCGGGCCCAACGGTGGCGGAGTCGTTCGGGGGTGAGGGCCTTGTCCTTCCTGCGGCGGGTCCGCAGCGACGCCCGCTCATCAGCCCGCATCCGCCCCGCGGGCGTATCGACCGCCTCACCGCCCGCTTCGAGCACCGACTCGATCGCTACCGTGCGCTTGGAGAAGACCCGCAACTGCTGGGCGCTGAAGCCGAGCATTTCGCGGCAGCCGTTGCGTTCCGGCCCCCACCCAACACCCAATCGGTCGGTCAGTTGGCGTTGCAGTTCAGCCTGGAACACAGTTCCGCCCGCCTTCAACCACACATGCACCGGGTGCCCGTCCAACGCCACGAACATCCCGTCGTCTCGTTCCACAACGTTGGGGACAAGACAATGAACATGCAACTGCGGGTCACCATCGCGGCTAGTCCGATGCGTGAACATCGCCGCCGCCAAGCCATGCGTGCCGATCCGGCGGCGCACCCCATGCACCTGGACCCTCGTAACCGCGCCGTGACGTTCCATGAACTCCACCGCCGCCGTGGACGCCTCCACCAACGCCAGCGACACCTCAGCCGCCACCTCCTCGCCACCGAACGCCCACAACAACGACACCGATTTAGGGGCCGACATCGTCAGGTCGAACGCCTTCACCGTGCGCTCCTTGTGGCCCGCCACCAGATCGACGCCCGAGATGGGATGGCGGCCCTCCACCAGGTTCCGCAACTGCTCGGCCTCCACCACACCCTCCAGGCCGAGCTCACCGGCCCAGGTGCCCTGCCACACGCCCGGGGCTTCACCGGACCCCATGAAATAGTCCTCCACCCCCTGCGCGACGGCCGAGAGCAGATACTCCGCACCCCGGAGCTTGGTGATGGTCAGCATCCGAAAACCCTGGCCGGGGCCCTGTACACGGCCACCGACACTCGCCAGCCCGCAGGGCTGGCAAGTGTCTGCCGAATCGGGTTTGGGGTGGAGAGAACGTCGGCGAGCATCACGGGTCAGCGGCTCGGAACGACGGGAGCAGGAGCGAACAAGTCGAGCTGATTCGAGGCTGAAGGGCGCGCGTGAGGGGCGCGGGACGAGGGTCGGGACTCACGCGCAGGGTCCTCGGCCGCGGTGTCGGACTCGGCGGGTGCTTCGACGGCCGGCGGCGCCGTCGTGTCGGCGTGATGGTTGGTGTCGTCTGGTCCGCACCCGTCATCGCCATCGCAGTGGTCGTCGATGGTGTCGAGGGGAGCGCCGATGAGTTCCTCCAGAGCCCGGCGGGGGACCCGCAGGACGTTTCCCAAATCGACGACCGGCAGCCCCGAGCGGCCGGCGGTGGCCCGCCACTCCCGCGTCAGCGCATACGCCTTGGTGCGGCCCACCCGGATCACCCGGGCCGCTTCCTCCACCGTCAACAACTCAGGCAGTCCAGCCAACCGGCCCTCACACTCTCGACAGGAACACAACGGGATCGTGAGATCTTGCGATTGTTCAGGCAAGACCGGCGACTGCGCATGTGCTTGCGGTTGCGGGAAATAAAAAC
>JANMIX010000616.1:0-16072 GCA_031376015.1 Acidimicrobiia bacterium
GACACCGATGCCACGGAAGACCGAGCCCGCGGCCCCCGAGGTGTTGAACTGGATCGCCTGGGGCAGGGTGGAGGCCTCCACCACGTGGCCGGACGGGTTGTCGCCCATGATGAGTCGCTGGTTGGTGACGTCGACGTAGAACGTTCCGGGCCCAACCTGGTTGGCCGCCGCCACCTGGGCGACAGGCTCGCCGTCGATGAAGAGTTGCTCGGGGAGGCCGGCGTTGGGGTACAGCGGATCGATGGCCGTCGAGGCGTAGCAGTTCTGGCACAGGGTGTCGTTGAACGACGAGACCCAGTTGGCCCCGCTGGGCGCGAAGCTGGTGAGCACGATGGAGCCCTTGAGCCACACCTTCTCGTGCGGGTAGGGCTGGAAGGTGAGGCGTTCGAACACGCTGCCGACGGCTTCGCGATAAGTGCCGGCACGCAACACGATGGTGTCACCGTTCGCTGCCTTGCCCACGGCCTTGCTGATGGTGGCGAAGGGCGCGGACAGCGTTCCGGCGTTGGTGTCGGACCCGGTGGGTGAGACGAACCAGGCGTTGGCGGGGATCGGGTAGTTCGTATCGACCAGGGGCACCGCCTTCTGGGGCGGCGTGGCGTTGGGCAGCACCGAGGGCTCCTCGCGGAGCCAGGCCCGCACCGCCACGAGGCTGAGCAGCAGGATCGCCACTGCAGCGAGCGCCGCCAGCTTGCGATTGGTCGTACGTAGGACCGCTGTCGACATCGGGTCGTACCTCGTCGTTTCTTCGTCATGTGGGGCGCGAAAACCGCACCGGGTCGAAGCGATCTTCGGAACATTGCGGAAAAGGTTGAGCCGTAGTTTGGCCGTTTCCGACGGTAATGACGAGCCGCCGAGGAATGACTAGACCGTTATGACCAGCACTTTTGCGACTTTTTGGCCCAGGGTGTCCTCGATGGTGCACGTGACCGAATACGTGCCCGGTTGCCCGAAGGTGTGGCTTGTGGTCGCCCCCTGGCTCGTGGAGTTGTCGCCGAAGGACCAACTCGTCAGCAATCCACCGCCAGCGAAGTCCACCGAGCCCGACGCATCGAACGTGCAGTCGAGGCCGGTGCAGTGCACCGTGGCGAGGGGCGTGGGGGGCATCACGACGGGCACCACGGTGAACTCCGCCACGCTGAGGACCAGCGGTGCATTCGACGTGCCCGAACCCAGGAACCCGAGCAGACCGACCGTGCCCGACTGCTGCAGGGCCGCAGTGGCATCGGAGGTCTGCAGGTTCCAGGTTGTGGGCTCGGTGGTTCCATCCGCCCACACCCTGGCCCGCAGCGTGGTCGGGTTGGTGCCCTGAGTCTGGATCCGCACTCTCAGCCCTAGCCCTGGGGTCACGTTCAGTCCAGCAGCCTGCTCGGGCGTGATGTTGACCACCGCGCCCGTCGAGCTTTGCGCCTGAGCCTGGAGGTACACCCGCCCGGCCGGAGCGACCCGCAACCGAATGCGATAGGCGTCGTTCGAGGCGGTCCAACGACTGAGCAAGGCGGCGTAGAGGCCGCCCCCGTTGGCCAACTTGTCGATGTTGAGCAGCACGCTCGCGTCGGCGTCCACGGTGTCGGAGCCGCTGAGGAAGGTGGACGCACCGAGGCCCGGACCGGGGAGACGCAGCGTGGCCGCTCCGCCGATGGCATCGAGGTTGCCGGTGCCGGTCACCGGGACCCACGAACCGCCCTGATCGGCGGTGCCCCAGCCGTTGGAGCTGAGCCGGCCGAACGCGTCCGCGGCGAGCACCCGCGGCAACGGCGCCGGAGCGGGGTTCACGGCCACGGTGGCGACATCGGAGGCACCGACGTCGTCGGTGACGGTGAACGTGGCAGTCCATGTGCCGGCAACGGCGTAGTTGTGGGAGGCGGTGGGACCGTCGAAGCCGGCACCGTCACCGAAATCCCAGTGATAGGTGGCCAGGTAACCGTCGGGGTCGCTCGACGAGTTGCCATCGAACGTGCAGTCGTAGGCCGAGCATGAGGCGGTCGCCACTGCGGTGGGCTTCACGTTGGGCCTCACCACGGAGACGGCCGAGGAGGCGGTGGAAAGAAGCCCTTGGGAATCGGTCACGGTCACCGAGACCGTGTAGGTGCCGGTTCCCACAAAGGGGTGACTGGTCGCCGCACCGGTGGCTCCGGAACCATCGCCGAAATCCCACGTCCAGGCGCTGATCGTGCCGTCGGGATCGGTCGAGTGGGAAGCATCGAAGGTGCAGGCCAGCCCGCTGCAGGACGGGGTGACAATGACGGCCTGAGGGGGCAATGGGGCGACGACCGCAGGCGCCGGCTTGGGCCAGGAGAGCGCGCCGAGGGTGACCGGACCACCGGGGCTGACCCCGAGGGCACCGGCGACCGCGGCGGGAAGGGGGGCACCCTGGCCGGCACCGGGGTTCGGCGACTTGAGCGAGTAGTCGCCCGCCGCCTCGTCCACGAAGAACGGGGACACGGCGTTGTCGCCTCCCCACCCGTTTGTCTCCACCGCAGCAGCAGACTGCACGCTGGGGATGTTCTTCAGGTTGACGCTTTTGCCGGTGGCATCGGGCCAGTTGGTGAGGACGGTGGGCGCGCCGGGCGTCGAGCGCGCCCAGGCGTCGTGGTCCATCGAGGTGATCATGCTGGCCGCCGAGTACGACTTCTTGGTGTTCAGGTCGAGGATATGAAGCGTTGGCCAGGTGGTGGGCGAGGATGAGGAGAAGATGTTGTTCGAGAACACCACCGCGCCGGTGTTCCAGGTGACACCGATCTTGACCAGCGACGCGTTGGTCGTCGACCGTGGGTCCTCATAGACGCCGACTTGCGCATCGACGTTGTTGGCGAAGGTGTTGTTCCAGACGGCGGCATCGGTGACACCGGACAGCTTGAGGCCCTCGCTGCCGTTGTCGGTGCTGACGTTGGAGGCAACCACGTAGTGGCCACCGATCTCGAGGAAGATTCCTTGCTTGGAGTTGCGCTGCACGAGGTTGCGCACGATCGTCACGTAGTTGGAGGAGATGTCGAACCACAGGCCGTTGCACCAGTTGTCGGACACGATGTTGTCCCGAGCCACGAAGTTCGAGGTGTTGGTGAACTTGGCCCCGGCACAGGAGGCCACCGCAGTCGCCGCCAGCGAGAAGTGCTCCAGGTTGTTCTGCGTCACGGTGTTGCCCTCGAACAAACCGTTGCTGGCGGCGTTGCCGACGAGCCCGTTGTAACCGTTCAGAGCGAACGTGTTGCCGCGGATCACCGGAGCCGACGCCAGGAAGACCGCGCCGCGGCTGGCCGACTGGGCGATGGTGGTGTTCTCGACGGTGACCTTGGATGCCAGCACCGTGAGGGCGGCCGGGATGTTCTTCATCGACTCCTGCGGGCCGTACTGGGCGATGCCGATCCCTCGCACCACCGAACCGATGGCGGTGGAGAGGAGGCGCACGGCCTCTGCCTTGTTGGTGGCCTCGATGACATGCCCGGCCGGGTCCGATCCCAACCACAACGCCTTGGCGACGTCGTCGTAGAAGAAATTCCCAGGCTGTACCGCGGCGCGCGACGCGACCTGCGGCAGGGGCTCACCGTCGACGAACACCTGCTCGGGCCGGCCGGCGTTCGGATAGTTGGGATCGAGGTTGGCAGCGCTGAAGCAGTTCTGGCAGAGCCCCGAGTTGAATCCGGATGCCATCCAGGCGGCACCGCTGGGAACGAAGTTGGTGACAACGATGGAGCCCTTGAGCCAGACCTTCTCGTGCGGATACGCCTGCAGGGTGACGGGGCGGCTGATCGAGCCGAGTGATTCTCGATACGTCCCTTGGCGCACCACGACGGTGCCGCCCGCCTTCGCTGCCGCCAGCGCTGCACTCACCGTCTTGAAGGGTGCCGTGGCGGTGCCGTTGTTGCTGTCCGCCCCGGTGGGGGCGACATACAGCGCACCGGCGGGCACCGGGTAGTTGGTGTCCGCCAGGGGCGGATTCGCCTGGGGCGGGGTGGCGCTGGGCAGCACCGAGGGCTTGTCGCGCCACAGCCGAATGCCGATGAGTCCGGTGGCGATGAGTACCGCCACCGCAAAAACGCCGAGAACAGTATGCGTCCTGTGTGATCGATAGCCGAACATTCGTGACCCTCCGTGGTCGTCCACTTCGCGTCCCTACTCGGCCCAACGACGGCCGTCTTGAGGGATCCTGTATCCCACCACCGGGGCGTTCGGCACCCGAACGGGACGAGAAGCGCGCGTACTGCCCAGCCGGGGTGCGGGCCGTGTCAGCGAGCCCGGGCGACCACCGTGACCACGGCATCCTGGGTGGAATCGGCCAAGGGTCCGGGCAGGAAGCCGAACACGAGCGTCGCCCCGAAGGCGACTGCGAGGGCCAGCCGAGCACCGTAGGGCACGCGGAGCCGGCGTTCGGTGACGGCGTCGGGGTCGGAGTCGGTCATGTACATGGCGACCACGATCCGCAGATAGAGGAAGGCCGCCACCACCGCCGAGAGCATGGCCACCACGGCGAGGTGCCAGTAGCCCGCGTCGATCGCCGCCCGGAGCACGTAGAACTTGGCGAAGAATCCGGCGGTGAGCGGCACGCCGGCCTGTGCCAGGAGGAAGACGGTGAACACGAAGGCCAGCACGGGTTCACGCTTGGCCAGGCCGTTGTACTCGTGCAGTGACGTGCGGTTGTCACCTCGGCGGGCCACCACCGTCACGACCCCAAACGATCCCGCCACCATGAACGTGTAGGTCGCCAGGTAGAACAGCGAGCCCGCCACCCCGTTTGCCGTGCCGGCCTGCACGCCGAGGAGGATGAAGCCGGCGTGGCTGATCGAGGAGTAGGCCAGCATCCGCTTCACATCGGTCTGCACCACGGCCAGCACCGAGCCCACGATCAGGGTGGCCACGGCCAACGCATAGAGGTAGGGCTGCCAGTCGCTGCGGTAGCCGCCGAAGGTGGCGTAGAAGACGCGGAGCATGCCCGCGAACCCCGCCACCTTCACCCCCGATGCCATGAACGCCACCGTGGGGGTGGGCGAACCCTGGTACACGTCGGGAGCCCAGGTGTGGAAGGGGGCGGCCGCGACCTTGAAGCCGAACCCGACCACCAGCAGGGCGAAGCCGGCCAGTAACAGCGCCGGGGTACCGCCGAGGAGGGCGTCGGGCCGGAACTCGGCCCCCAGCGGCGCACCGGCGGAGGCCACCCCGGTGGCGATCTTGGTGAGGTTGGTGGTGCCGGTGGCGCCGTAGATCAGGGCGATCCCGTAGAGGAAGAAGGCCGAACTGAACGCGCCGAGCACGAAGTACTTCATGCCCGCTTCCTGGGAGGTGGCCCGGCGAAGGTGCATCGCTGCCAGCACGTACACGGCGATGGAGAGGATCTCGAGGCCCAGGAACAACACGATCAGGTCGTTGGCCGAGGCCATGATGAGCCCGCCGGCACCCGAGAGCATCATGAGCACGTACAGCTCGGGGCCCTCCATGGACTCGCGCCGCAGGTAGCCGTCGGCCAGGAGGGCGGCCAGTGCCACGGACAGGCAGATCACCACCCCCACGAAGACGCTGAACCCGTCGGCACCGACCGCGCCGGCCATGGCCGTGAACGGACCGCGCGCCGAATCGGTGACCTCTTCCCAGAGCACCACCTCAGAGATCACCGCACCACCGGCCACCAGCACCGTCCACAGGGCGTACACGCTGCGCGCCGGCTTCTGGCGGCTGAGCGCCGCCACCAGCAGCAGGAGGAGTGCGCCACCCACCAGTACGAGCACGGGGACGATGGCCTTCCACTCCACCGGGGGTAGGCGCAGCAGGTCCGGAGCCAGTTGGGCGACGATACCGAGCATCAGTTGCCCTCCGCCGCCGGTGTGGCCGAGGTGGTGATGCCCACCTTCGGCGGTTGGATGTCGGCCTCGGCTTGGACGTGGGCCATGAGTTTGTCGACGGTCGGCTCGATGCGCTCCAGCATCGGCTTCGGGTACAACCCGAGGAACACGATGAGCACGAGCAGCGGCGCCATCACCAGCCCTTCCGTCCAGCGCATGTCGGCCATGTCGGCGTTGTCCTCATCCGGTTCGCCGTGAAAGACACGTTGGTAGGCCCACAGCAGGTACAGCGCTGCCAGGATCACTCCGGCCGCGGCGGCCACTGTCCACCACCGGCGGGTGAGGAACGAGCCGATGAGAATCAGGAACTCGCCCAGGAAGCCGTTGAGGCCCGGCAGTCCGATGGAGGACAGCATGACCAGCATGAACACGCCGGCCAGGATGGGTGCCGGCTTCTGGAGGCCCTTGAGCTTGGCGATCTCGCGGGTGTGACGCCGTTCGTAGATCATGCCCACGAGCAGGAACAACGCGCCGGTGGAGATGCCGTGGTTCACCATCTGCAGCACGCCGCCCTGGATCCCCTGGGTGGTGAGGGCGAAGAGCCCGAGGACGATGAACCCGAGGTGCGCCACCGACGAGTAGGCCACCAGGCGTTTGAGGTCCTTCTGCATGGTGGCGACGACGGCGCCGTAGAGGATGCCGATCACGCCGAGGGTCACCATGAGGGGGGCGTAGTGGGCGGCCGCTTCCGGGAACAGGAAGATGCCGAAGCGCAACAGCCCGTAGGTGCCCAGCTTCAACATGATGCCGGCCAAGATCACCGACCCGGCCGTGGGCGCCTCGGTGTGGGCGTCGGGGAGCCAGGTGTGAAGAGGGAACACGGGCACCTTGACGGCGAAGGCGACGGCGAAGCCGAGGAACAGCCAGCGCGCCGTGTCCTTGCCGACCGCCAAGTTGGCGGCGATGTCGCGCAGATCGAACGTGAGCGCGCCGCCCGCAGCCTTCTGGTGCAACACCGCCGTGGCGATGAGCGCTACCAGCATGAAGGCCGAGCCGAACATCGTGTAGAGGAAGAACTTGAGCGCTGCGTAGGTGCGGTTGCCGTGACCCCACTGCCCGATCAGGAAGTACATGGGCACCAACACGATCTCGAACATCACGAAGAACACGAAGAGATCGAGGGCGCAGAACACGCCCATGCAGCCGGCCTCGAGCACCAGCAGCCACGCGTAATAGGCCTTCTGGTCGTGGTGGGGGTCGGTGGCCAGGATGGCGATGGGGAACAGCAAGCCGTTGAGCACCACCAGGAACAGGGAGATCCCATCGATGCCCATCGTCCAGGAGATCCCGAGGCTGGAGATCCAGCTGTGCGAGTCGACCAACTGGAAATCACCGCTGGTGCGCTCGAACTGAACCAGCACCGCAACCGAGAGGGCGAAAGCCACCACGCTGAAGATGACGGCGATGGGCTTGTGCAACTCGCTGCGCCGGGAGGGCACGAGACCCAGGATGAGTGCGCCCACGAACGGCACCACCACCAGCAGGGTGAGCAGTGGGGTGTGGGGGCTGAGGTGTTGCATGGTCTCCATCCGGCTCAGGCCGCCTTGCCCAAGAAGAGGCCAAGCAGCACGATGGCGCCCACCACGATCCCGAGGGCGTAGGACCGTACATAGCCGGTCTGGGCCAGCCGCAACTTCGACGACGTCCAGCGCACCAGGCTGCCGACGCCGTTGACCGCACCGTCCACGACGTTTCGGTCGAGGGCGGCCACGCCCTCGAAGCCGGCGCGGCCGGGGCCGCCGGCAAAGGCGGTGATGCCCTCGTCGTAGTGCCAGGCGTGGGCGAAGAGGTCCAGCTCGATCTTCTCGGCGTCGGCACCCTTGCGCCTCAGGTAGATCGTCCAGGCGAGCGAGATGGCGAGGGCGCACAGCAAGGCGGTACCGATGGCCAGGCCGGTCTGCACGCTGCCGTCCACGCTGAAGTGGGTCTCGGTGGAGCGTCCGGCCGACTCCAGCACCGGCTCCAACCAGCGTTCCAGGAGCTTGGAGGAATCAGTGAAGGGCAGGTTGAGTCCGCCGCCGAGCACGGCCAAGGCCGCCAGCACCACGAGGGGGACGGTCATGTGCCATCCCGACTCATGCGGCTCGACCCCGTGCGCGTGCGCCAGCGCCCCTGCGCCGTCGTGCGCACCGTCCTGCGCGCCGTCGTGGGCCTCGGCCTGCGCCTCGTCGTGGGCCTGAGCATGCGCCTCGTCGGCGGGCAGGTCGGCGCCGGCGTCGCGGAACCGTTCCTCACCGAAGAAGACGAGGAAGACCTGACGGCTCATGTAGAAGGCGGTCAGCAGCGCGGTGACGAACCCGAAGGCCCAGAGCGCAGGGTTCTTGTTGAGGGCGGCGAGGAGGATGTCGTCCTTGGACCAGAAGCCGGCGAAGGGAGGGATCCCGGCGATGGCGAGCCAGCCGATGATGAAGGTCACCGCGGTGATCGGCATGTACTTGCGCAAGCCGCCCATGCGCCGGATGTCCTGTTCCTCGTGCATGCCGTGGATCACCGACCCCGACCCGAGGAAGAGCAGCGCCTTGAAGAACGCGTGGGTGACCATGTGGAACACCGCTGCCACGTACGCCCCGGAGCCGATGGCGAGAAACATGTAACCCAGCTGGCTCACGGTGGAGTAGGCCAGGATCTTCTTGATGTCGTTCTGGGCCACCGCGATCGTGGCGGCCAGGAAGGCGGTGGCAACCCCCACCCAGGCGATGGTGTTGGGCAGCCAGTCGTAGCCCTGGGCCAGCAGCGGGTTCACCCGGGTCATGAGGTAGATGCCCGAGGTCACCATCGTGGCGGCGTGGATCAAGGCCGATACCGGCGTGGGGCCGGCCATGGCGTCGGGTAGCCACACGTACAGCGGCAACTGAGCCGATTTGCCGCAGGCGCCGACGAAGAGCAGGGCGGCGATGGCGGTGGCGGTCACCGGCGCCAGGGTGTGGGCCTGCTCGAGGATGCCGTGCTCACCGCCGTACTGCAGGGTTCCCGTGGCCTGGAAGGTCAGGAACATGGCGATCATGAAGCCCCAGTCACCGATGCGGTTGGTGACGAAGGCCTTCTTGCCGGCACTGGCGTTGGCCTCTTTGGAGAACCAGAAGGAGATGAGGAAGTACGAGCACGCTCCGACGCCCTCCCATCCGAGGAAGGTGAGGAGCATGTTGTTGCCCAGCACGAGCAGCAGCATCGAGGCGGCGAAGAGGTTCAGGTAGAGGAAGAACTTGGAGAATTTCGGGTCGCCGTGCATGTAGCCGATCGAATACAGGTGGATCAGGGTGCCGATGCCGGTGATGAACAGCGCCATCGTGATCGACAGCGGATCCACCAGGAACCCGAACTCCACGTGAAGGCTGCCCGAGGGCAGCCAGGTCCACAGGGTCTGTTCGAAATGACGGTCGGCCGCACCCCTGTCGACAAGCCCGAAGAACACGAGGGCGGTGATCAGGAAGGAACCTCCGCAGCACAGCGTGGCCAGCCAACCGGCCCGGGGCTCGCCGAGCACGCGCCCGCCCAGGACGAGCACGAGGAACCCGGCCAGAGGCAGGGTGGGAATCAACCAGACGAGGTCGAGCATGGCGGGCCCGCTATCCCTTCAACTCGGCGACGTCGTCGGCGGTGGCTCCGGGGCGCCGGCGCAGGAGGGCCACGAGGATCCCCAGGCCGACCACGACCTCGGCGGCCGCCACCACCAGCACGAAGAACACGACCACCTGACCACCCACGTCGTCGAGCGAGCGGGCGAAGGTGACGAAGGTGAGGTTGACGGCGTTGAGCATCAACTCGATGCACATGAACATGACCAGCGGGTTGCGACGAACGAGCACGCCGACCGCCCCGATGGTGAACAGCATGGCCCCGAGGCCCAGGTACCAGATCTCGGTGACCCGGATGGCGGCCAGGAGGCTCGGCGCCGCGCTCACTGCGGGACCTCCTCGTCCTTGCGGGTGCGGCGGGCCAGCACGACGGCGCCCACCACGGCGATCACCAACAGGATCGAGGTGATCTCGAAGGCGTAGAGGTAGTCGGTGAACAACGAGCGGGCCAGCGTGCGCAGGTTCCCCGACGGGCTGTCCGGCAGCGGTCCGGTCACCGAGTGCACACCGGTGGCGATGCCCGGCGAGTGATTGTCGCGACCGGTGAGCATCAGGGTCAGCAGGGAGGCCCCCAGCAGCACCACACCCACCACCGCAGCGGCGGGCCGCTGGCCGGCGATGGGATCGGTCTCGAGGGACTCCACCTTGTCGACCCCGAGCAGCATGATCACGAAGAGGAAGAGCACCACGATGGCGCCGGCGTAGACGATGATCTGCACGGCCGCCAGGAAGTGGGCGTCCTGGGCTACGAACAGCACCGCAACGCCGAAAAGGGTGGCCACCAGGCTGAGGGCCGAATGCACGGGATTGCCGGCCACCACCACACCGGCGGCAGAACAGAGGATGGCCGCTCCGGCCAGGACGAAGACGACCACGTCGACCATCAGTGGTGCCCGCTGCCGTGGTCGTGGTCGTCGTGACCGTGGTCGTCGTCGTGACCGTGCGCGCCGGTGTCCTCGGGGGCCGCCGGCACCGGATCTTCGCCGTCCTGGCCCCTCTCGGGCGCCCGTACTCCAAAGCCCAATTCGCCCGACCAGCCGACCCGGCCTTCATAGGCGGCATTGCCCGACGGGGCCGTGGCCCGTACCCAGGCGGAGGTGTGGGGCAGCGCGGTGGCCTCGTCAGACCAGTCCTCCCAGGGCATCTGCTGGGGCTTGCCCTCGTCATCCACCACCAGTTCGGCCTTGGTGTAGATGGCGTCGGCTCGGTTGGTGAAGGAGAACTCGAACAGTTTCGACTCGGTGATGGCCTCGGTGGGGCAGGCCTCGACGCACAGGTCGCAGTGGATGCAGCGGAGGTAGTTGATCTCGTAGACGTAGCCGTAGCGCTCGCCCGGGCTGACCGGGTCGTCCGCGGGGTTGTCGGCGCCCCGCACGTAGATGCAGCGAGCGGGGCATACACCGGCGCACAGCTCACAGCCGATGCACTTCTCCATACCGTCCTCGTAGCGGTTCAGCACGTGACGGCCGTGCAGGCGCTCCGGTTTCGGCCGCTTCTGCTTGGGGTACTCGTTCGTGAGTACTTTGCCGCCCGCCAGCCGCTGCTGGCGGAACGACACGAGGAAGCCTCCCAGATAACCCATCAGTCGCCTCCTCTCATCCCTCGAGCTCGCCGAGTTGACGGCGCTCGGCACCCATCCTGCTGGCCAGGCTGAGCATCCCGCCGCATGCCAGCAGCACCACCGTGCACACACCCAGCACCACGAACATGTTCCAACCCTCGTCGGTGCCGACCCGCAGGGCGGCGACGATCAGCAGCCATGCCAGCGACAGCGGGATCAACACCTTCCAACCCAGGTCCATCAGCTGGTCGTAACGGAATCGGGGCAGGGTGGCCCGCATCCACACGAACACGAAGAGAAGGGCGATGACCTTGAGGAACCACCAGACCAGCGACCACATCCACACCGGCCCGATCGGGGCCGGACCCGACGGTCCCCCCAGGAACAGGGTGGTGATGAGGGCCGACATCGTGATGGGGTTCATGAACCCTGCGATGTAGAAGAGGGCGAAGCGGATGCCGGCGTACTCGGTGTTGAAGCCGGCGACGAGTTCCTGCTCGGCCTCCAACAGGTCGAAAGGGGGCCGTTCGAGTTCGGCGGTGGCGGCCAGGAAGAAAATGCCGAAGGGCACCACCCCGGAGGTGAGCAGGGTCCACTTGTCGGCCATCTGGGCCGCCACAATGGCGTGGGTGGACAGCCCGGCCCCGGTGGCCAGCACCACGGTCACGACACTGAGGCCGAGGGCGGCCTCGTAGCTGACCATCTGCCCCGAGGCCCGCACCGCGCCGAGCAGCGGGTACTTCGAGCCCGAGGACCAGCCCGCCAGCATCACGCCGTAGACGGCGATGGACGAGCAGGCCAGCGCCACCAGGATGCCGACGGGTGGGTCGGCCAACTGCAGGAACGTGTCGTGTCCGAACAGGGAGATGATCCCGTTGTTGCCCCGGGAGAAGTCGCCGCCGATGGGCACGATGGCAAAGGTCACGAAGGCGGGGACCATGGCCAGGTAGGGCGCCAGACGGAAGATGGTGCGGTCGGATCGGTCCGGCAGCAGGCCCTCCTTGAAGAAGAGCTTCACCCCGTCGGCCATCGTCTGGCCGATACCCCAGGGGCCGGCCCGGTTGGGGCCGATGCGGTTCTGCATGTCGGAGATGAGCTTGCGCTCGAACCAGATCATGAGCATCGTGCACACGAGCAGGAAGGCGAACACCGCCACGGTCTTGAACACGACGATGAGGACGACCGCCAGGTCGACCCCGTCGTTGAAGAGGGGATCCATCTACACCGTCTCCAAGCGGATCTCGGTGACCGGCCGGGTGGCGTCGATCAACTGGGCGGGATCGGGCCCCTCGGGTTGGTTGAGGTGCAGCAACGCCGTGCCGTTGGGAATGGCGGGGTCGGCGTGCACCTCCACGGTGAGGGTGGCCCTCGGCGAGGTCACCCGAACCCGACCACCGTCGCGCACCCCGAGGCGGGCGATGTCCAGCGGCGCGACCGTCAGACGGGTGCCGGGCGCGAGGCCCGACAACGACGGGCTGTTGGCGACGAGGGTGCCCCGGTCATACAGGCGGCGGGCCGTCACGAGCCGCAGCGCGTAGGCGTCGCGCGCCGGCGCCGCATAGGCGGGAGGACGAACCCAACCCATGGGGCTGGGCCGGCGGGGACCGGCGGGGGATGCCGCGCCGCCTGCACCCTCGAAGTCGCCGGCCGGCTCGGCGTCGGTCTCGTTGCCTGCGTCGATCTCGCTGCCGGCTTCGCTCTCGCTGCCGGTGCGGTCGCCGCTGTCGGCGCCAGCCTCTGCCTCGGTGGTGGCATGGGTTGCGTCGGAGGTTCCGGCGGCAACCACGCTGCCGCCGATAGTCACCGGGGTGCCTTCGGCTGCGGCCAGCACCTCGGCCGAAGCCGGCACCAGCACACCGTCGGCAGCCACCAGCGACTTCAACACCGAGGCACCGAGACCGCCGTGGGTGGGCGACAGCCGTTCGATCTCGTCCCAGATGTCGGCCACGCTCTCGAGGCCGAGGTCGGCACCGAGGTGCACGGCCAGTTCGGCCGCCAGGATCCAGTCGGCTCGGGCAGTGCCCGGCGCGGTGACCCGCTGGCCCAACACGCTGACGCGCCCCTCGATGTTGGTCGTCGTGCCTTCCACCTCGCCCCATCCGGCGGCGGCCAGCACGACGTCGGCCCGCGAGCTGGATTCGTTCAGGAACGTGTCGACCGCGATGACCGTGCGGGCGCCGGCGATGGCACGCGAGGCCAGGTCGCGGTCGGGGAAGTCGGTCATCGGGTCGCAGCCCAGCAGCACGAGCACGTCGAGACGGCCTTCGGCGGCTGCGGTCAGAATCCCGGTGGCATCGGCGCCACGCCCGGCGGGCACCTTGGCCCAACCGTTGCCCTGGAACCACTCCCGTCCCTCGTCGAGACCGATCCGGCCAGGGAGCACACCAGGAGCGAGGCCCATGTCGAGCGCGCCCCGCACGTTGGCCCGCCGCAGTGTCACCAGGAACCGGGTGTCGGCCTTGGCCTCGAGCAGGAGGCTGGCCGCTTCCACCACCGCGGCGGGGGACTCGGCCACCGACGGGCGACCCACGATGGCGGTCACCGGGCCGGCGGCGAGCAACGCGCTGGCGGCGTCGAGATCACCGTCCAGCACCGCGGCGTGGTCACCCCCGGCCACCAGCGCCCGCACGATCTCGTGTGCCTCGCCCGGCCGGCAACGCAGCGAAACGGCGGCCAGCGCGGTGAGTGAGGTGTCGGTGGGGCTGATCTCGACGATGCGGGCCTTGTCGTGGACCACGGCGTGGCGCAACCGAAGGAACAGGACCGGCAACTCTTCCTTCACATCGGGGGCGATCACGACGATCGTTCCCCCTGGCGTGCACACCTCGTCGATCGTGGCGGCCGGCAGGCCGTGCACAACCTCGACCGGCAACCCGTCACCGAGTTGGGCATCCACGTCGTCGGTCCCGATCACGCCCTTGGCCAGCTTGGCCCAGGCGTAGGCAGCCTCGTTCGTGAGCCGGGCGCCTCCCAGGAAGGCCACCGAGGAAGCCTGGCGGATGCGCTCCGCGGAGGTGCCCAACGCCTGACTCCAGGAAGTGCCCACCAGGGCATCACCCTTGCGAACCCGCGGTTCGACGAGGCGGGCCGGCGATTCGATGGCCTCGAAGTCGAAGCGGCCCTTGTCACACAGCCAGCCCCAGTTCACCGGGTCGACGTCCACACCCTGGCTGCGCAGCACATGGTTCCGGCTGGCCTCCACGGTGACCCGGCAGCCGACCGCACATGAGGTGCAGGTGGACTCGGTCTTCTCCAGGTCCCAGGGACGGGCCTTGAATCGGTAGGCCGACGCCGTCAGGGCCCCCACGGGACAGATCTGCACGGTGTTGCCGCTGAAGTAACTGGCGAAGGGGTGATCGGGGAACGTGTTGACCTCGGTCTGGTTCCCTCGGTTCAGGAAGTGGATGAGGGGATCCCCCGCCACCTCCTTGGCGAAGCGGGTGCATCGGTCGCAGAGAATGCAACGCTCGCGGTCGAGCAGGACCAGATCGCTCACGGGGATCGGCTTCTCGTAGTGCCGCTTCTCCTCGACGAAGCGGCTCTCCCCCGGCCCGTAGGCGTAGGCGTTGTCCTGCAGGGGGCACTCGCCGCCCTTGTCGCACACGGGGCAGTCGAGCGGATGGTTGATGAGCAGGAACTCGAGCACCCCGTCCTGAGCCTTCTTGGTGCCGGGCGAGTCGGTGGTGACCACCATGCCGTCGGACACCGTGATCATGCACGACGGCTGCAGGGCCGGGCCCCGACCCGTGTCGATGTCCACGATGCACATGCGGCACATGCCCACCGACTCCATCCGCGGGTGGTAACAGAACCGCGGGATGAAGCTCCCGGCGCGCTCGGCCACGTCGATGACGAGGTCACCTTTGGCCGCCTCGACCTGCCGGCCGTCGATGGTGAGCTTGACCGGATCAGGCACTGGTGGTCTCCATCGGCTTCGAGTTGTAGGCGGCGCCACCGACCGCCACGGGGATGCTGACCTCGCCGCCTACGTAGGCCTCGAACTCGTGCCGGAACCGCAGGATGGCCGAGGCCACGGGCGAGACCGCCGAGGGGCCGAGCGGACAGATCGTGGTCTGGCGGGGCGGCCAGGTGATGCCGGGGCTGATGTTGTCGCAGATGTCGAGGAGGGCACCCACATCCGCGGGGCGGCCCTGCCCCTCGATGATGCGATGCAGGATCCGTTCCAGCCAGGTGGTGCCCTCTCGGCAGGGGGTGCACTTGCCGCAGGACTCACGGGCGAAGAAGCGGACCACGCGGTGGCATGCCTTCACCGCGTCGGTGTCGGAATCCATCACCACGATGGCGCCCGAACCCAGCATGGAACCGGCGCGGCCCACCGCGCCGGCCTCGAGCGGTAGGTCGAGGTGCTCTTCGAAGAACCACGGGGCCGAGGCACCGCCGGGGATGAACGCCTTCAGCTTCTTGCCGTTGCGCACACCGCCGGCGTACACCGGCGCCTCGATGAGATCGCGGTAGGTGGTGGTGCCGAACTCGACCTCGAACACACCGGGCTTGTGCACGTGACCCGAAACGGCGAAGACCCGCATCCCGCGGCTGGTCTCGGCCCCCATCTCGGCGAAGGACGCGCCCCCGTTGCGGGCGATCCAGGGGAGGTTCGACAGCGTCTCGACGTTGTTCACGATGGTGGGCTGCTGGTAGAGGCCGATGGCGGCAGGGAAGAAGGGCGGCTTGAGCCGGGGCATGCCCCGGTTGCCCTCCAGGCTCTCGATGAGCGCGGTCTCCTCGCCCACGATGTAGGCGCCGGCACCCCAGTGCAGCATGACGTCGACCGAGAAATCGGTGCCGAGGATGTTCTTGCCGACGTAGCCCGCGTTGTAGGCGTCGTTCAATGCCGCTGCGACGCGCTCGTGGGCGTGCGGCATCTCGCCGCGGATGTACAGGAACACCTGCTTGGCCTGGATGGCATACGCGCAGATGAGGGCGCCTTCGATGAGCTGATGCGGGTCGCGCTCCATGAGGAGGCGGTCCTTGAACGTGCCGGGCTCGGACTCGTCGCCGTTGATGACGAGGTAGCGGGGGAACACGTTCGGAGGCAGGAAGCCCCACTTCGTGCCGCACGGGAAGCCGGCGCCGCCGCGGCC
>JANMIX010000315.1:0-3313 GCA_031376015.1 Acidimicrobiia bacterium
GTGAGGCCGTCGTAGAACCCGTCACGGGCGAGCGACACGAAGTTGTTCACCGTGTTGGGAGCCAGGCGGGGATCCAACTCCAGAGTGATCTCGCCCTTGTCGGTGCTGATCACCACTTGGTAGATGGCGTCTTCGTTGATCTGCATTGCGGGGGGTTGCACCGCAGCAGCGTACCGGCCCCGGCGCCGGGCCCGACGCAGACGCAGACGCAGACGATCAGCCGGCGGTGTCGCTGACCGCAGTGGTGCGGATGAGCGGGAAGTGGCAGGCCACGAAATGTCCCGGATCCCCTTCGACCGGGGCCAGTTGGGGCTCCTCGCTGGCACAGCGGGCCTCGGCCCGCGGGCAGCGCGTCCGGAACCGGCACCCCGACGGCGGCGACACCGGCGAGGGCAGGTCGCCGGCCAGCGTGGCGGGGACGTGGGCCGCGACCACCGGATCGGGGATGGGGATGGCCGAGAGGAGCGCGGCGGTGTAGGGGTGGCTGGGCCGGCCGTACAGCGCATCGGGCTCTGCCACCTCGCACACCTTGCCGAGGTACATGACCATGACCCGGTCGCTCACGTTCTTCACCACGGCCAGATCATGGGCGATGAACACCAGCGTGAGCCCGTAACGGGCCTTCATATCCTCCAGCAGGTTGAGGATCTGGGCCTGGACGGACACGTCGAGGGCGGAGACGGGCTCGTCGCAGATGATGACCTTGGGCTGCAGCACGAGGGCCCGGGCGATGCAGATGCGTTGGCACTGCCCACCCGAGAACTGGTGGGGACGCTTGGGCTTGGCCGTGGCCGGGTCGAGGCCCACTGCGGTGAGCACCTCGTCGACCACCGCGGCGCGGCTGGCCTTGTCGCCTCGGTTCCACACGGCCAGGGGCTCGGCGACGATGTCCTCGACCGTGCGGCGCGGGTTCAGCGAGGAGATGGGGTCCTGGAAGATCAGCTGCAGTTGCGGCCGCATCCTTCGCAGCTCCTCACCGCGCAGCGCGGTGAGTTCGGTGCCGTCGAAGATGACGGAGCCCTGGGTCGGGCGCGGGAGCTGCATGATGGCGCGCCCCGTGGTCGACTTACCGCAGCCCGACTCGCCCACCAGGCCGAGGGTCTCGCCCTCGAGCACATCGAGGCTGATCCCCGAGACGGCGTGGACTCTGCCCTTGCGGCCGGCCGGGAACTCGACGGTGAGGTCCTCCACGCGCAGCAGCGCGTCGCCCGCGTCCCTCAGGTGCGCCTTACCGGTGCCGGCCATCAGGCGTCACCCTCGTCGGGGCCGAACTCGTCGGACACCGCAGGCTCGCCGAGCACGGATTGCGCCGCCGGCCGAGGCGTGTTCACCCGGGTTGGAACGGCGGCGACGTCGACCGGATACCAGCACTTGTAGAAGTGCCCGGGCCGCTCGGACTCGATGAGCGGGGGCTCCTCGGTGCGGCATCGATCCTGCACGTAGGGGCACCGGGGCGAGAACTTGCAGCCCGCTGGGGGATGGATCAGATCCGGCGGGCGACCACCGATGATCTGCAGCCGGGTGTGGCTCGGTTCGTCCAGACGCGGGATCGACTTGAGGAGCCCCTCGGTGTAGGGCATCCGCATCGACGCGAACAGGTCGCGGGTGGGCGCCATCTCCACGACCTGCCCGGCGTACATCACCGCGATGTGATCGGCCCGGCCGGCCACGACACCCAGGTCGTGGGTGACCAGGATCATGGCCATGAAGCGCTCACGTTGCTGTTGGGCCAGCAGGTTCAGGATCTGGGCCTGCACGGTGACATCCAGCGCCGTGGTCGGCTCGTCGGCCAGCAGGAGTTTGGGACCGCAGGCCAGCGCGATGGCAATCACGACTCGTTGGCGCATGCCACCGGACAGTTGGTGCGGGTACTGCCTGAGGCGTTGCTCGGGCTCGGGGATGCCCACCGACTCGAGGAGCGAGAGCGCAGTCTCCGCGGCTCGGGCCTTGTCCATCTCGAGGTGGAATCGCAACGACTCGGTGATCTGGCGGCCGATCCGAACGACCGGGTTCAGAGAGGTCATCGGGTCTTGGAAGATCATCGCCATCTCGTCGCCCCAGTACTCCCGCAATTCACGGGCGTTGAGGTCCATGAGTTCGGTGCCCTCGAAGCGGACCGATCCCGTGCGCTCCACGTTGCGAGGCGGCAGCAACCCCATGATCGAGCGCGACAGCACGGATTTGCCCGATCCGGACTCGCCCACGATGCCCAGCGTCTTGCCTCGCTCGAGGGTCAGCGACACACCGTTCACGGCGTTCACACGGCCTCGGGGGGTCCGGAACGTGGTGCGGAGGTCGAGTACCTCCAACAGCGGACCCGTGGCCTCGGGCTGGGCGCCCAGGGTGCGCACGGCGTTCTTAGTGGCCATCACAGTGAGGACTCTCGGACGTCGAAGCGAGCCCGTATGACATCGCCCACGTAGTTCAGCGACAGCACCGTGAGGAAGATGGCGATGGACGGGGCGAACACAGGCCAAGGGGCATCGGCGTTGAGGAGCCCCCGGTTCTGGGCGATGATGTTGCCCCACGACGGCGTCGGCGCTTTCACCCCGACACCGAGGATTGCGAGGCCTCCCTCGGCCACGATCACGACCGCAACACCCAGCACGGCGATCGAGAAGATGGCCGGCAGCACGTTGGGAAGGACCTCCTGGCGGATGATCCGGGCGTTGCGCGCCCCGATGGCCCGCGATGCCATGACGAACTCGCGCTGACTCCACGCCATGGTGGTTGCTCTGGTGATGCGGGCCAGGACGGGGATCGTCACGATGCCCAGGGTGAGGGCGAGGAAGGTCATGCGCCGTGCGTCCGAGACGTTGTCGGCGTTGGCGAACACCGACACGATGGCCAGCGCCAACACCAGCGAGGGGATGGCCAGCAAGGTGTCGAACAAACCGGACAGCACCGTGTCGAGTCGTCCCCGGTAATACCCGGCCACGATGCCGAGGAACCCGCCGACGATGACACCGATGGCGATCGAGGCCAGGGCCAGCATGAGCGACGAACGGGTGCCCCACAGCACCCGTGAGAACAGGTCGCGCGCGGCGTTGTCGCCGCCGAGCACGTGGCCTGCGCTGAAGGGGCCCTGGACCTGACCCTTGGTCTTGAGGTCGACGAAGAGTTGGTCGGGGTCATCGATGGGTAGCCACTGCACGAACAGGGCCACCACGACCACGATCCCCAGCCAGGCGCAGGCGAGCCAACCGAAGAGGCCGAGGCGCTTGGTGGCGGCGACCTCCACCGAGACGGGCTCGGCGACATCGGCTGACATCGCGCCGACGGCCACGGTGTCGTCGGCGCCGGACATCACGAC
>JANMIX010000322.1:0-3795 GCA_031376015.1 Acidimicrobiia bacterium
CCGGCGCAGCAGGCTGAGCACCTCCCCGGGATCCTGCGTGGCGATCACGTGTGGTGCCAGGGCTTCAGCGAACCCGAGGCCGGCTCCGACCTTGCATCGCTGCGGGCCCGGGCGGTGCGCGACGGTGACCACTACGTGATCACGGGGCAGAAGATCTGGACCTCACACGCCCATGTGGCCGATTTCTGTGAGCTGCTGGTTCGCACCGACCCCGACGCCCCGAAGCACAAGGGCATCACCTGGCTCGTCATGCCGATGGACACCCCCGGCATCGACCTGCGCCCGCTGAGGACCATCACCGGCGTGAGTGAGTTCGCCGAGATGTTCCTCGACGAGGTGCGGATCCCGGTGAGCAACCGGGTCGGCGAGGAGAACGACGGATGGCGCGTCGCCATGGTCACCTTCTCGTTCGAGCGGGGGACCGCGTTCGTCTCCGAACTGCTCGGTTCGATGCGGATGCTCGCGGAACTGGCGGCCCTGGCCCGCATCACGCGCCGAAGCGGTGGGGTCGCCTGGGACGATGCCGGGCTGCGGCGTGACTTCGCCCTGCTGGCCGCAGAGTTCGAGGGCCTGTGGGCCCTCACCAAACGCAACGTCTCGCTCGCGGCGCGGGGAACCAGCCCGGGGCTGGGTGGCTCGGTGTTCAAGCTCGCCTACCACGAGGCGCGGGTGCGCATGGGTGAGCTGGCGATGACGTTGCTGGGTCGGGCCGGCCTGGCCATGGACGATCCCTGCGGCTTCGGGGGCGCCGACCACGTGCAGGAACGCCTCTACGCACTGTCGCTGTCGATCGCGGCGGGGACCGCGCAGATCCAACGCAACATCATCGGTGAGCGCATGCTCGGCCTGCCCAAGGAGCCGACGTGGACTTCGAGCTGAGCGACGACCAGGTCGCGTTGCGCGATGAGTTGCGGCGCCTGGTGACCGAGCGCGCCGACGCCGACACCCGCCGTGCCGCCATGCACCAGTCGGGGGCCGTCGACCGGGACCTGTGGCGGACCCTGGCCGAGACGGGTGTGTTCTCGCTGTGCCTGGCCGAGGCCGACGGCGGCGTCGGCCTGGGTCTGGCCGATGCCACCATCGTGTTCGAGGAACTGGGGCGTGCCCTGGTGCCGGGCCCGTTGGTGGCGACCTTCCTCGCCGCCGGCCGCGTCGAGGGCGCCGCCACCGGCGAATCGGTGGTGGGCATGGTCGAGCCGGTCGCCCCCGTGTTCGTGGAACACCTCGAGGGTCTGGACGTGCTCGTGGTGGTCGACGCCGAGGGTCTGCGCGCACTGCGGCCGGCCGAGGTGGACGCCATGGTCCAGCCGCGGCCGCTGGATCCCCTCACCCCGGTGTCCCTGGCGGTGGGCGGTCTGCCGGCCGGCGGCGACGCCTGCGGAGATGAGCGAGAGGCCGACCGATGGCGCCTGGTGGGCAGCTTGTTGATCGCGGCCCAGCAGGTCGGCTTGGGCGCCGGAGCGGTGGCACTGGGCACCTCGTATGCCACCCAGCGCCGTCAGTTCGGCCGGGTCATCGGTTCGTTCCAGGCGGTCAAACACCTGCTGTCCGACGCCCACTGCGGTGTCGAAGTGGCACGCGCCGCGGTGCAGGCCGCCGGGGTGCGCCTGCAGGAAGGCGTCGACGCCGAGGAGGCGGCCCGGCTGGTGGCCGGCGCCCGGGTCCTGGCGTCGCGGGCCGCGCAGCAGGCGGGAGCGAACGGCGTGCAGGTGCACGGCGGCATGGGGTTCACGTGGGAACTCGACGCCCATCTCTTCCTCAAGCGCTCGATGGTGCTCGATACCGCGCTCGGTTCGGTGGAGGGTTGTACGGAGGCGTTGGTCGCCGGCCTCTGAACTGCGGCGCCGGGAACAAGGCGTCGGGCTACAGCGCGTCCTTGCGGACCTTGCCGGTGTCGTTGCGGGGGAGCGCGTCGAGGAAGGCGACATGCGCGGGCACCTTGTGACGGGCGAGGGTCTGGGCCACCCAGGCGCGGACATCGTCGGCGTCGAGGGACCGCCGGCACACCACCACGGCCTTCACCTCCTGGCCCAGCGTGGCGTGCTCGACACCTACGACGGCGGCCTCGACGATGTCGGGGTGTTCGACGAGGCGGTGCTCGATCTCGATCGGGTAGATGTTCTCGCCGCCGCGCAGGATCATGTCGCGCAGGCGGCTCTCGATGAACAGCAGGCCGTCCTGAATGCGGCCGAAGTCACCCGTGGCATACCAGCGGTCGGCGTCGAGTGCCGCCTCGGTGGCGACGGGGTCGGCCCAGTACCCGAAGAAGATGCCCGCGCCGCGCCCCCACACCTCGCCGATCTCGCCTTCGGAGAGCACCTGGCCATCGGGCCCCCGCACGGTCACCTCGGCCCCGGCGATGGCGCGGCCCACCGACGCCCGTTCGTGGTCCTGTATCGGTGGTTGCAGGAGGGTGAGCGTGCCCGACGCCTCGGTCATGCCGTAGCCCACGCGCATGCCTGCGCTCACGTGCGGCAGTCGCTCGCCGAGCAACGCCAGGAGGGCGGGTTCGAAGGTGGCACCCCCACCGCCGATGGCCTCGAGGGCCGAGAGGTCGAACTCCCCCAGCCGGGGATGCTCGAGCAGACGCCACAGTTGGGTGGGGACCAGCGACCACGTCGTGATCCCGTGGCGGGCGCTCAGTTCGAGATGCACCACCGGATCCCAGCGACCCGGCGGGGCGATGACGAGGGTCAGACCCCAGGCGCCGGCGTTGACCAACTGGCCGAGCAGCCCGGACACATGGAACATCGGCGCCGACGCGATGACCGAGGGTGAGGTGGCCGGACCTGGGCGCTTCGCCGCCGGGTACCGGAGGCGGCGCGCCAGCGCGGTGGCGGCGTTGGAGAGGCAGAAGTGCACGGCGTTTCGATGGGTGAGCACCGCGCCCTTGGCCCGGCCGGTGGTGCCCGAGGTGAACACGATGGCGGCGGGATCGTCCTCGCCGATCACGGCGGCCGCAGTGCCGGTCGGGTGATCCGAAGAGGGCGGCGGGCCCGCGGGCGGGCCGCCAGGGTCGAGCGCCGTCCAGCCAATGACCCGCACCGGCGCCAGCGAGGCCAGCCGGGTCCCCAGCATCCCGTCGGCGACGATCAAGGTGGGCGTGGCCAGTTCGACGGCGTCGGCGAACTCCGCGTCGGTCCAGGCCGGGTTGGCCACGACCCCCACCGCACCCATGGACAGCACCGCCAGGGTCGTGGCGCACAGATCCAGCGAGGTGCGCCCGGCCAGTAGGACTCGGTCGCCCTGACCGACGCCGGCGGCCCCCAACAACGACGCACGCCCTGCCAGTTCGGCTCCGAGGCCGGCGAAAGTCACCGAACGGTCACCGTCGACCAGGAACGGCCGGTCGCCATGTCCGCCGGCGTTCGCCAGCAGTTCGGCCAGGGATCGGGGTCGTTTGGCGAACACCGCGACCTCGCACCCGAGTACCTCCGCGGTGATCAACTCGAAGTGGCCACCGGGTCCGAACAGCGCGGCTCGGGTGCCGTCATCGACGTGGTCCACCTCGGTCCAGGTCAGTCGGGCGGGGCGGGTCACAACAGCGAGAGGGTGCCGAGGTCATCGATGGCGGCGCAACAGCGCGACGCCATGGCGACGAACATGTCGTCGCCCCGAGCTGTGCGTTGGCTGAAGGCCGCGCCCATCACGGTGATCAGGGGGCCGTGCAGGTGCCCGTAGCGGTAGTCGTCCATGCAGGTGTCCAAGGGGTAATCGCGAACCCCGTGCGGCTGCAGCGCGCGGTGGTACTCGGCCACGATCGCCTCCTCGTGGGCGCGCCGGTCCTCGACCGAG
>JANMIX010000375.1:0-9153 GCA_031376015.1 Acidimicrobiia bacterium
GCGACACAGCGGCGCAGGTTGCCCATGGCGGGTAGGCCGGGCAGCATCTGGCGCAGCCGTCCCGAGGAGCCTCCGTCGTCTGCCACCGTGACGACCGCGGTGACCGAGGCGGCCCAGGGACGGACAGCGCGCAGGGTGACCGCCAACCCATGGCCACCACCGATGCACACCGTGGCCGGTGCTGCCCTCACGCTCGACCGATGTCACGGTGGGCGACGGTGGGATCCAGGCCGCGAGCCCGGAGCAGTTCGGCGATCTCCTCGGCGATGACGACCGACCGGTGCTGTCCACCGGTGCAGCCCACCGCGATACGCAGGTAGGCCTTTCCCTCGGCCACGAACGCCGGAAGGGTGAGGTCCAACAGATCGCCCAACGTTGCCAGGAACGGCGCGGCCGTCGGCTGAGCCAGCACGAAGTCGCGTACCTGAGGATCGTTGCCCGTCTGGGCTCGCAGCGATTCCACCCAGTGCGGATTGGCCAGGAAACGCATGTCGAACACCATGTCGACGTCCAACGGCAGACCGTGCTTGTAACCGAACGACACGACACTGGCCTGAAGGCGTACGTCCCCGGCGTCGGTGGCGAACAGTTCGACCACCCAGGCCCGGAGTTGGTGCACGTTGAGGTCACTGGTGTCGATGACCACGTCGGCCTCGCCCTTGAGCGGCTCGAGCATGGTGCGTTCGGCCTCGATCGCTTCCTCGAGGGCACCCTCGAGCGGGTGACGGCGACGAGAGCCCTCGTACCGGCGCACCAGCACGTCGGTGGTGGCGTCCAGGAACAGGATGCGCACCCTCGCCCCGGAAGCCCGCAGGGCATTCAGGGCCGGGAGGATCTCCGCCTCGAAGGAGTCGGCCCGCAGCACCAACGCCAACCGCTCATGGTGCGAACCTGGGTCCGACGCCAGGTCCACCAGCTTGGGGATGAGCGGCGCCGGCACGTTGTCGATGACGAACCAGCCGAGATCCTCGAGATGGTCCGCGGCCTGCGAACGCCCGGCGCCCGACAGCCCGCAGATGACGACGTACTCGGCCATGGGCTCCGCATCGTAGGGGTCTCAGCCCAAACGGGCGCAGCGATCGCAGGCCAGGGCCGGCGGCACAGCGAGCGGGCCTCGTTCAACCGTCGAAGAGCGCAGTGGGATCGTCGAGAGGGGGGCCGACTCCACCGGTGAGCACGACCACAGTGCGCAGACCCGACACGGCCTGCAACGCGGCCGTCGCGTTCCAACCATCGTTCAGCCCGTACACCCGGCCGACGTTGGCGACTGGTCCCGGCAGGCGCACCACCTGGCCAGGCCGCACGGCGGCCGCCCACTGCGCCACCATCATCCTGCCTTCATGAGCGGCGCCGGCGAAGTCCCGATGCTGCCCGACTCGCAGCGGCACGGTGATCGCCACCAGGGCCACAGCCAAGGAGGCCCCGACCGCTCCGGCGGGAACGTCGCTGACCGCCCTCACAACGTTGGTGATCATGAGGGCGATGCCGACCCAGACCAGAGCCGACCCGATCCCGCTGGTGGACGTGAACCGGTCGTCCATCCCCAGGAAGTTCGTCGGGAATCGCGCCAGCGGTGCGACCCCGAGCACCAACACGCCCAGACCGGCGACCGTGATGCGGGCCGCGACGAGACCCACGAGCGGGAACAGCCCACGTACCAGGCGCCCGGCAGCGACGCCGATGCCGATCATGCCCACGACCATGACGGCGGTTCCCTGTGGCCCGAACGGTGCCAGACCCAGGGAGAGATGCGCCGGCAGGATCAAGGTCGGATCGATGAATCCGTGCACCGAGCGGTACAACGTGGGATGCGCCAGCGACCACACGATCGGCGCCGCCACGATCCCGAGCCCCACGACCAGCCGGCCCGCTGATGGTTTGGTCCATGGCCGGGCCTGCACGCCGAGCACGAGGAAGGCCACGCCGGCGACCGCCACCGAAGTCTCGTAGCAGCAGACCGCGGCGCCGAGCACCAGGGCTGCGAGCAAGCTCACTTCCTGCGCCTCCTGGGCCCTCTTCGCCAGCCTGATCCCTTGGCACAGCAGCGCCAGCGACACCAGCGCGGGGAGGGTGGACGCCCAGTGCTCCAGGCTGGCGTGTGTCGGAACCACGATCCAGACCATCGTCGTCACACACGCGAGCCGCACTCCGAGGAAGGCGCGAAGCACGCCGAAGAGGGAGAGCGCTGCCGCCAACCAGGCCAGCACCTGCACCAGCTGGAGTAGAAGGGGCCGATCCCCGATGAACCCGAACGTCAGGTCGTAGAGGACCGTCGCGCCGATGCGACCGGTCTGCGGTGGACCGGCGGCCCAGACGCCACCGAAGCGACCGTTGCGCAGAAACACCCAGTCGTCGGCCAGAGGTCCAGGGTGTGCGAGAAGGTACGGCAGCGCCAGCAAGCCGACCGTTGCCGACACCGCCGCGCGGGCGGTGCGCAGTTCTGCCTGCGGGGCCTGCATCACCGGCGTTCGGCCACCAGCAGCAACAACCGGGGGATGGTGGCCGCAGCCGCGTACTCCTCGGCCCGGGCCAGGAACCCCGGAGGCGGAGCCGGCTCCTCCATGCGAGTCACGAACAGGCCGGCGGCGGCCATGGCGTTCACGTAGCGCGACAAGGGGCGGTGGATGAAGGGGATGAAGACGCCCTTCTCCA
The DNA here is from genome assembly GCA_031376015.1 of Acidimicrobiia bacterium. Lineage (GTDB taxonomy): Bacteria > Actinomycetota > Acidimicrobiia > Acidimicrobiales > JACDCH01 > JANMIX01. The sequence goes on from JANMIX010000375.1 coordinate 2,653, forward strand.
CCTCCTCGATGCTCTCGTCCTCCACGAGATACGGCCCGATCCGCCAGTACTGCTCGGGCGGATCGAGGATCTGGTCGTCGATCCAGCCGCTGTTGGGGGCCTGCAGCAGCGGATGGTTGAGGAAGAAGGCGAACCGTCCCCCGGGGGCGAGGACGCGGCCCACCTCGGCCAGCGCGCCGTCGACCTCGCGGATGTGTTCGAAGACCAGACAGGCCACCACGGCGTCGAAACTGGCCGCCGGGAACGGCAGCGCCGCCGCCCCGGCCCGGGCGTAGCGCGGTCCCCCGGCCCGGTCGCGGGCGACCACCACCTGGGCCCAGGTGGGATCCACCCCGGCGACTCGCTCGACCCCGGGCAACCGACACGCGAGCCGGGCCACCTGGCCTTCCCCGCAACCCACGTCGAGCACCCGGCGGCGGCCTGCGAGGAGTTCCGCGGCGAGCGGCAGGATCTGCTCGGTGTATTCGGCGTCGACGCCGTCGGTGAAGCCGTCCTGCCACCAGTCGGCGTGGCGCTCCCAGAGATCGTCGTTCACGAGTGCAGCTTGGCGTACACCGCGCCGGCCACCGCATCCGGCAACCAGGAGAGGGCCTTCAACTCGTCCTCGGTGACCTCGCGCAGCTTCTTCACGCTGCCGTACTCCTTCAACAACCGTTTGGCCCGAGTGGGTCCCAACCCGGCGATGCCATCCAAGGCCGAGATCGTCATGCGCTTGCCCCGAAGGTCACGGTGATACGTGATGGCGAACCGGTGGGCCTCGTCGCGGATGCGTTGCAGCAGGTAGAGCGCCTCAGACTGGCGCGGTAGCCGCACCGGCTCGCTGCGGCCGGGGAGATACACCTCCTCGAACTGCTTGGCCAGCGACGCCACCGGGATCTCCTCTTCCAGGCCGAGCTCCTCCAGCACCCGCACGGCCACGCTGAGCTGACCCTTGCCCCCATCGACCAGCAGCAACTGGGGCGGATAGCTGAACTTCCCGGAACGTTCCGCCGCCGGCCGGGCCCGGTCGTCGAGGTAGGCCCGCAGGCGCCGGGTGAGCACTTCCTCCATGGCGGCGAAGTCGTCGTTGCCGGGAACATCGCGGATCTTGAAGCGGCGGTACTCGCTCTTCTTGGGGAGCGCGTCCTCCATGACCACCATCGAACCGACGTAGTCGGACCCCTGGATGTGGCTCATGTCGTAGCACTCGATCCGCAAGGGCGCCTCGGGCAGTCCGAGCGCCTCCTGGAGTTCGTTGAGGGCCCGGGCCCGGCTGTTGTGGTCGGCCGAGCGCCGGAGCCGGTGCCGCACGAATTCCTCGCGGGCGTTGTTGGTGACGGTGCCGTGCAGGTCGCGCTTGGCACCGCGTTGCGGCACCCGGATCTCCACTCGACTGCCGCGCTGCTCGCTGAGCCACGTCTCGTACAACGCCGGGTCGTCGGGATCGTGGGGTACGAGCACGGCCTTGGGTGGGCCGAGGGGGTGGTCCTCGTAGTAGAGGCCTTCGAGGATCTTGCCCACCAACTCGGCTTCGGTCAGGTCCTCGGCCTTGTCCAGCACCAAACCCTTGCGGCCCACCACGCGACCCTTGCGGACGAAGAAGACCTGCACGGCCGCTTCCAGGTCGTCGCCGGCCACACCGATGACGTCGAAGTCCTCGTTGCGATCGGCCACCATCTGCTGGCGCTCGATGGCCTTGCGCACGCTGGTGAGCCGGTCGCGCAGGCGGGCGGCCCGTTCGAACTCCAGCGCGTCGGCCGACGCCAGCATCTCGGCCTCCAGTCGGCGCAGGATCTCGTCGGTCTCACCGTCGAGGAAGTCGATGAGGTCGGCCACGAGGCGGTCGTAGGCGGCCTTGTCGATGCCGCCCACGCAGGGCCCTGCGCACTTCTCGATGTGGAACAGCAGGCAGGGTCTCCCCTGCCGTTCGTGGGTCCGGAACTTGTTGTCGCTGCAGGTGCGGACCGGGAACGTGCGCAGCAACAGGTCGAGCGTCTCGCGGATGGCATAGGCGTGGGCGTAGGGGCCGAAGTAACGGACCCCTTTTCGCCGTGCCCCCCGCATCACCGTGGGCCGGGGCCACTCGTCGTCGAGGGTGATGGCCAGGTACGGGTAGCTCTTGTCGTCTCGCAACCGCACGTTGAAACGGGGGCGGTGCTGCTTGATGAGCGAGTACTCCAGCATGAGCGCTTCGACGTCGTTGCGGACCTGGATCCACTCGACGGACTCGGCCGTCGCCACCATCTGGGCGGTGCGCAACGGCAAGCTGGCAGGGTTCTGGAAGTAGTTCGACAGCCGTTGGCGAAGCGACTTGGCCTTGCCCACGTAGATGACCCGGCCGTCTCGGTCCTTGAACTGGTACGACCCCGGCGCATCGGGGATCGAACCGGCGGGAGGACGCTGCACCATGGCCGTCTCACGATAGAGGGCAAGGTGCGGGCCGGCACTCACGGCGGAGGTCGACGCGTACGCGTATCCAGCCGTAGCCCGGTTGCCGCCGTTGACGAGACGGTGTCGGCGCGTGCCTCGGCCCGAAGGGTGGGATCGTCGTAGATCACCTGGACAGCCGCCTCGACGTTCGAGGTGTCGAGGAGCCCGGCGACGTTGCGTCGCACGGTCAGGCTTGGGCCGATCACAAGGGTCTCGTTGGGTGCGGGGTAGTACCGGCGCAACGCCTGCAGCACGCCCGAAGCATCCTCGGCGGCGCGGTCCCAGGCGACGGCCGCCTGCCACCGGCCCGCCGCCATGGACAGCACGACCACCGTGGCGAGACTCGCGGCCAGTACGTGTCGCGACCGCCAGGCCATCTCGGCCAGGCCGGCCCACACCATGGCACCGCCCACCGCGGACACGATCAGGGCACGGTCGCCGGCGCCGAGGGGTTCGTAGACATAGCGCACGAAGGGCAGCAGCCCCAGAACCGCCAGCGCCAGACCAGCCACCACGAGGTACTCGCCCTCACCCAGGGCGGGCCGGAAGGAAGGCAGACACAAACGGCTCACCGCCACGGCCATCCCGGCGAGCGCCGCCAAGGTCAGTATCGAGGAGGCCAGCCCGTCGGGGGCGACGCCCCAGCCGAACAACCCGGACCACAGGTAGCCGAGATGGACGACGCCGCTCGACAGGTGCTTGTCGGGATGCCAGTGCAGCAGCATCCATGCCACCGCGGCGCCGATGCTGATGGCGCCCGCGCCCACGGCACGGCGGTCGATACGCCCAGACCTCAACCATGGCAGCACCACGAACCCTGCGCACAGCGCCGGTACCACGGCTTCGTAACTCAACGTGGCGGCCGCGGCGAGGACGCCGGCAAGCAACAACCGACGGGCCGGGAGCGGGTCGGTGCTGAGGAGCAATCCGGCGCCCACCGACAGCAGAAGGGCCACGCCGATGTTGAGGGCCGACGCCCAGACCTCGAGTGAGGTGTGGTTGGGAGCGACGATCCAAACAACGCATGCTCCCACGGCCAGCGGAAGGGGCAGGAACCGCCGGAGCAGGTTCAGCAACCCCAGACCGGTGAGCACGGCGATGACGAGCGCCCCCAGCAGGAGCACGAGGGGGTGGCGGCCGACAACGCCGAACGCCAGCGCGTCCACCACGGCAGCGCCGGGTCGCGCCACCGATTGGGCGTCGCCCGCCGCGTGCAGCGCCCCGCCGAAGCGGGCGTTGCGAAGCGTGAACCAGTCGTCGAGCACGAACCCGGTGCCCCGCACGACGTAGGGCACGAACGCCGCGACCTGGAGCCCGGCGATCATGACAGCCGGACCGGGGCCGGAGCGGGCGCGTCGTGTGGCGGTTCGCTCCATCGCCGCTATAGTCGCATTCACGCCGGCCGGGTATCCGGCGCACATATCGCTCCAGGGACGACATCCCCGTGCTGTGGCGACCCGGCTGTCACGCACCGTCCACGACTGGAGCACCTCCCCAGGGGGTTCCCAGACCACATGCTGCGACTTCAGTCACCGCTGCCCGAGCGGTACACCACCGCTACGCCTGAACAACTCGAAGCGTGGATCGCCTCGGCCCGCGCCACGCTCGGCGACCGCGTCTTCATTCTCGGGCACCACTATCAGCGTGACGAGGTGATGCGCTGGGCCGACGCCAGGGGTGATTCCTACCGTCTTTCGGTGCTGGCCCAGCAACGCCCCGAGGCCGAGTTCATCGTGTTCTGCGGGGTTCATTTCATGGCGGAATCGGCCGACGTGCTGACGGCTGATCACCAACAGGTGATTCTTCCCGACCTCAACGCCGGCTGCTCCATGGCCGACATGGCCGACATCGACCAGGTCGAGGAGGCCTGGGAGGCACTGGCCGCGGTGACCGACATCGAACGGCTCGTGCCGATCACGTACATGAATTCTTCGGCAGCGCTCAAGGCGTTCGTCGGCCGCCACGGCGGCTCGGTGTGCACGTCCACCAACGCACGTGCCGTGCTCGAGTGGGCCTTCGACAGCGCCGGCGCTCGGCAGGTGCTGTTCTTCCCCGACCAGCACCTGGGCCGCAACACGGGTCTGGCCATGGGGTACGGCCACGACGCCATGCGGGTCTGGGATCCCCGCCACGAACTCGGCGGGCTGAGCGAAGCGGAGTGCAAGGCATCGACCTTCCTGTTGTGGAAGGGGCACTGTTCGGTGCACCAGCGCTTCCGGCCCGAGCACGTCGCCGCCTTCCGGGCCGAGCACCCCGACGGGATCGTCATCGCCCATCCCGAGTGCAGCTACGAACTGTGTGAGGTGGCCGACCAGGTCGGCTCCACCGATTTCATCATCCGTGCGGTGCAGGCCGCACCCGAAGGCTCGGTGATCGCGGTGGCCACCGAGATCCATCTCGTGCAGCGCTTGGCGAACGAGACACCCGGGCGCACCGTCGTCTCGCTCGATCCCCTCATCTGTCCCTGCTCCACCATGTTCCGCATCGACGCGCCACATCTGGCGTGGGTGTTGGAGAACCTGGTGGAGGGCAACGTCGTGAACCGCATCACCGTCGACGCGGCCACCGCCGAGTGGGCCCGGGTGGCGCTGCAGCGGATGCTCGACATCACCGACGCACCCTCGAGCCGGGTCGAGGGTGACTGACGCTCACAGTCGCGGCGCGGCGCGGTCAGGCCGTCGGTACGCCGCCGGTGATGGCCTGCTGCCACTGCCGGAACAGGATCACAGGCCATAGCTGGAAGCTCCGGTCGTGCCCGGCGCGGTGCGCTGCCCACGCGCTGGTCACCGCCGCCGAGTCGAGCAGGTCGTCGTGTGAACTCAACAGATCGCCCGCCCAGTCCTGCAGGGGACCGCGCAGCCAGGCGCCGAGGGGCACGGCGAAGCCCGCTTTGGGTCGCTGCACGAGGTCGGCGGGGAGGTACCGCGACAGGATTCGGCGTAGTGGCAGCTTGCCGGTGCCGGCGTGGCGCAGGGCATCGGGCCCATAGCGCCAGGCGTGCTCCACGACGCCCAGCGCCAGCAGGGGCGAGCGACCCTCGAGCCCCACTGCCATCGTGACCCGATCCGCCTTCACCAACAGGTCATCGGGCAGATAGGTGAGCTGATCCCACAACTGCAACTGCCGCAGGGGATCCATCGTCGGAGCTGACGGCCACGGCACCCGGTACAGCGGCTCGCCCCGCACCGGAGGCGTCACCCAGCAGGCGACGAGCTCGTCGTACAGCTCGGCCAGTGAGGCGGCCGAGAGCAGGCCGGACACCCTGCGCACCTGGGCGGAGGACAGGCCCTGCGACGCGCCGGCCCAGCGGAGCAGCCGGTGCGGAGCGAGACGGCCGGCCGTCGGGGCCAGGCGACGCAACGGGGACGGCAACCGTTGGCGCAGGGCCCATGCTCGCCGGGCCCAGTCGTAGCGTTCGTAGCCGCCGAACAGCTCGTCTCCGCCGTCGCCACCGAGCACAACCGTCACCGACTCGCGAGCGTGCGCCGAGAGCAACAACAACGGGATGGCCGACTGATCGGCGAAGGGCTCGTCGAACGTCCTCGCCACCCGCGCCACGGCCGCCTGCAGGTCGCTCGCACCCACGCGGAGCTCGGAGTGCGCGCAGCCCAGGTGCGCCGCCACCGCCCGGGCGTAGGGGGATTCGTCGTAGGCAGGATCCTCAAAGCCCACCGAGAAGGTACGCACCGCCTCGGTGCTCGCGGCGGTCGCCAGTGCAGCGACCAGGGACGAATCGATGCCGCCGGACAGGAACACCCCCACAGGTACATCGGCGACCGTCCGCGTGGCCACCGCCGCGGCCAGGCGCGTCTGTAGTTCGGCGTCCAGTTCCTCACTCGAACGGCCGCGTCCGCTCTCTGCACCACGGCGCTCCTCGTCGATGGGCGACCAGAACCGCCCGGCCGTCACCGCGCCGTCGCTGATCGCCAGCCAGGTCCCCGGCTCCAGCCGGCGGATCCCCGAGAAGATCGAGGCCGTTCCCGGGACATAGCCGTAGTGGAGGTAGCCGGACAGTGCCTGCAGGTTCACGCTCGGGGTGTGATCCAACCCTCGTACCAGCGCCCGGGCTTCGGACGCGAACCACAACCGGCG
>JANMIX010000404.1:0-3394 GCA_031376015.1 Acidimicrobiia bacterium
CGAGTGCTGCGACACCGCCCATCCCGAGGACGTGGCGCACGTCGAGCACTGGCTCGAGCACCGCAACGACGTGGCGGGACTCGAGGCGCTGATCACCCGGGGCTACGTCATCGACACGATGGAGGTGGTGGGCCGCTGGCGTGACCTGCCGGCGATCTACCAGGCCACCAAGGCGGCCCTCGGCGCGGTCGACGGCACGATCGCTGCCTCCGCCCACCAGTCGCACAGCTACCCCGACGGCGGGTGCCTCTACTTCACCTTCGCCGGCCAGGTCGACGCCGACCGGCGCGGCCACTACTACCGCAGCGTGTGGGACGCCGGCCAGCGCGCCGTGCTGAACAACGGCGGCGCCCTCAGCCACCACCACGGCGTGGGACTGAACCGGAGCCGGTTCGTGCGCGAGGCGCTGGGCCCTGCGTTCGAGGTGCTGGCGGCCACGAAGGCTGCGCTCGACCCGAACGGGATCCTCAACCCCGGCAAGCTCGGCCTCGACGATCCGTGGGGCCCGGTCGAGTGGGACTGAGCGGCCCGCCACCCTCGGGGCACGGCGTGAACCTGGACCACCGGGCGATCGGGCTCGGCGCCGCCATCGGCATCGCCATCGGTTTTCCCGGCCTGGTGCTCGGTGGCCTGCTCGACAACGGCGTGTTCGCGGTGCTGGTGATCGCCGGTTTCGTGGCCGCCGGCACGGTGGCGGGCGCCAAACGCCCCGACACGCCCTACACCCATGGCATCGTCGCCGGGGTGGCCACCGCCGTGGCGACCCAGGTCGTGGCCGTCGCCCTGCTCGTGGCCAAGGACAAGCCGCTGCACGTGGCCGCCCATGTCTTCGTGCTGGTGCTGGGGGCCGGGTTCGGGCTCATGGGCTCGTTCGTGAACGAGTTGCGGGGCAGCAACCAATGATCCTGTCTGCGGCAGGGCCGACCACAGGGAGCGATCGGTGAGTCATTCCATTCTCGTCGTGGACGTGGGCACATCCAGCCTGCGCGCCGCCATCGTGCGGCCCGACGCCACCGTCACCCACGTCGTACAACAACCGTTGCTGCCGGACTCCCCCGCCCCCGGCCTCGTCGAGTTCGACGCGACCACGATGGCACGCGTCGCGCTCGAGTGCGCCACCGCCGCGCTCGAAGCCGGAGGGCCGGTCGGCGCGGTCGGCATCACCAACCAGCGGGCCTCCACCATTGTCTGGGACCGCGCCACAGGACAGCCGGTGGCCCCGGGCCTCGGCTGGCAGGACCTCCGCACCGTGGGTGACTGCCTCGTGTTGCAGGCCGAGGGCTTCCGCTTCGCCCCCAATGCGTCGGCCACCAAGATCGCCCACCTGCTCGACGCCGTCGACCCCGACCGCGTGCGGGACCTGGTGGTGGGCACCGTCGACACGTGGATCGCCTGGACCCTCTCGAGCGGGACCGCGCACATCACGGACCTCTCCAACGCGGCGGTGACCGGCCTTCGCACCGCCGACGGCACCCAGTGGCACAGCGGGGCGCTGGCGCGCCTACGCATCTCCGAGGCGAGCCTGGCCACGGTGGTGGACTCCTCCGGCATCGTGGCCGAGGCAACCGCCCTGAAGGGCGCACCTCCCATCGCGGGCATCGCCGGCGACCAGCAGGCCTCGTTGTTCGGACAGGGTTGCGTGCGCGCCGGTCAGGCCAAGATCACCTTCGGCACCGGCGGCATGCTCGACCTGGTGCTGGGCACGGAGCGGCCGGCGTTCGAGACCCGCGGCGGTGCCGGCACGTTTCCGATCGTGTGCCACCGCAAAGGCGGGACGCTCACGTGGGGCATCGAAGCGGTCATGCTCTCGGCCGGCACCAATGTGGAATGGCTACGCGACGACCTCGGCCTGCTGAGCACCTCGGCCGAGTCGCACGCCGTCGCCTCCTCCGTCGAGAGCAGTGACGGCGTGATGTACGTGCCTGCGTTGCTGGGGCTGGGTACACCGCATTGGGACTACGGAGCCCGGGGCACCCTGCTGGGCATCACCAGAGGGACCACCCGGGCCCATCTGGTGCGCGCCGTCCTCGAAGGCGTGGCCCAGCGCGGTGCCGATCTCGTCGACGCTGCCGAGGCCGACACCGGTCTGCATCTCGACCGGTTGCGGGTCGACGGTGGGATGTCGGAGAACCCGACCTTCGTGCAGGCGCTCGCCGACGCCACCGGCCGCGAGGTCGAAGTGTCCCCGGAGGCCGAGGCCACCACCCTGGGCGCCGGCTTCCTGGCCGGCCTAGCCATCGGCACGTGGGGATCCGACGACGACGTGGCCGCCGCATGGAACCCGGCGTCGGTCGTGGCACCCGCGGGCACCACCGACCGGGAACGGTGGACCGAGGCGGTCAGGCGAGCTCGGGCGTGGTACCCGGACCTCAGCGGCCTCGATTTCTGAGACGGCGCTTCGGCCCCGCCCTGGGGACAAACGTGCTGGTCAACCGCCTGGCGCGCCACCCCGCTCACGGGCGGGTCGGAAAACCTTCGGGCTCCGGTCATCCAGGTCGCGGCGCGGCAACGAAGTACCGCCCGTGAGACCAACCCGCTCCCGAGCACTCAACTTTCTGGCCGCCGGCGCCGTCGCCCTCGCAGTCACGGCGTGCGGTGGCGGTGAGTCGACAACCGACAACGCGGCCGGTAGTGCCGCCAGTGCGGCGACGACCGCCACCACCCTGGCTGGACCGGTCGAGGTCACGATCTCCAACTTCAAGTTCGAGCCGGTCTCGGTGACCGTGTCGGTCGGCCAGAAGCTCAACTTCGTCAACAAGGACGCCCAGGGCCACACGGCCACGTCCGACAATCCCGGCGCCTTCGACTCCCAGTCGATCGCCGCGGGTGCCAGCACGCCGGTGACCCTGACGAGCCCCGGTACCTACACGTACCACTGCTCGTTCCATCCGTTCATGAAGGGCACCGTCGTCGTCCGCTAGCCACCCTGGCTCTTCGGACAGTCAATACCTACCAAGGAGGTAGATGCGTGCACATCAGCGCCAAGGACCTCGCCCAGATGGCGAGCGCCGTGGACGAGAAGCATCACGAAGCGATGAAGACGTTTCGGGAAGAGACGGGTGACATTCACCTCGACTCCCTGAACCTGCGTCGGAGCTTCATGAAGAAGGCCGGTGTCGGCGGTCTCGCCCTCGCGGCAACGCCGGCGCTGCTCCCGGCCGCTTCGCTTCTCTCCCGAGCCAGTGCTGCCAAGGGCATCACCGACGTGGACATCGCCGTCTACGCCGAATCCGTCGAGCTGGCTGCCGTTGCCATCTACGGTGCAGCCGCCGGTCTGCTCTCGGCTGGCGTCAAGCCCGTCGGCGAGCTCTTCGCCAAGCACCACAAGGACCATGCGGCCGCCTTTGCGTCGCTGGCGGGGTCCAAGGCGACGGGCAAGCCCAACGCCAAGCTC
>JANMIX010000453.1:0-1581 GCA_031376015.1 Acidimicrobiia bacterium
GTGTCGCGGGACATCGTGCACGGTCGCGGGGGCGTGATGACGCTGTCGTGTCATGCCTGCCAGGGATGTGCCTATGAGTGTTCGACGGTTGGTGGTGGAGGTTGATCCGGCGGGGGTGAACGTGTCGGCGTTCTGCCGTGAGCACGGGATCAGTACCTCGTTCTTCTGGGGTCTCCGCCGCCGCTTCGCCGTCGACGGCGAAGCGGCGCTCGAGCCGGGGTCGCGGGCCCCGCATCAGGTCGCCAACCGGACCCCGGCCAGCGTGGAAGACGAGATCGTGGCGATGCGCAAGGCCCTCGTCGAGGAGGGCCTCGACGCGGGCCCGGCCACGATCTGGTTCCACCTGCACCGGTGCCTCGATGACGCCGAGGTGCCCTCGGAGTCCACGATCTGGCGGGTCCTGTCTCGGCGGGGCTTCATCATCCCGGACCCCTCCAAGGCCCCCAAGCACGCAGGCCGGAGCTTCGAAGCCGAGCGAGCCAATGAGTGCTGGCAGATCGACGACACCGCCTGGGCGCTCGCTGATGGCACCGACGTGAAGATCATCGACATCATCGACGACCGCAGCCGGCTCGCGGTGTGCTGCTTGGCCGTGCTGTCCTGCACCGCTGACGCGGCCTTCAGCGCCTTCAGCGCCGGCGCCGTCCGATGGGGTTGGCCGGCCCGGTTCCTCTCCGACAACGCCAAAGCCTTCCGCCACGGCCTGGCCGAAATGCTCCGGGCCCTCGGGATCCGCGCCGGGCACTCCCGGCCCTACCACCCCCAGACCTGCGGCAAGGTCGAACGCTTCCACCAGACCCTCAAGCGATACCTCGCCGCCCAAGACCCCGCCGAGACCCTCGAGGACCTCCAAGACCAGCTCGACACCTTCGTCGAGCTCTACAACCACCACCGCCCTCACCGCTCCCTAGACCGACGGTTCCCAGCCACGGTCTGGCACGAGACCCCCAAGAGCGGACCGGCCAACACGCCCCTCGGGACGCCCACGACCATCCACCACGTGACCGTCGCCGCCAACGGCGTCGTCTCGGCAGGGCAGCGCTACCGGATCAGCCTCGGCGCCGCCCACGCCCACCAACCCGTCACCGTCATCATCACCGGCCTCAACGCCCACGTCTTCGCCACCGGACAGCTCCTGCGCGCCCTCACGCTCGACCCCACCCGACGCGACCAGAACCTCTACGACCGACCCGGGCGACCCCGGACCCAACCGTGAACAACGCCCCGCGACATCCGTGCACGATGCCCCGCGACATGACACCGGCAAAGACCGCCGGCGAGCATCTCAAGAAGCGGGGGGTGCGGCTGGCGCGCGGCGGCGCTCGATCAGGCCGGCCAGGGAGTACCCGATCGCCAGGCAGGCGAGGCCGCCGACGCCGTCGATCCAGTAGTGGTTGGCGGTCAGCACGATGCACGTGAGGGTGATGGCGGGGTAGGCGGCGGCGAGGAGCCTGGCCCAGCGGCGGCGCACGAGCGGCACGAGCACGAGGGCGGTCCAGACCGACCATCCGATGTGCATGCTCGGCATGGCCGCGTACTGGTTGGAGACCTCCTTGAGGCCCTCGTCACCGAAGGAGATCC
>JANMIX010000481.1:0-2753 GCA_031376015.1 Acidimicrobiia bacterium
GCCGCGGTGGCCACCGCGGCGGTCACCAGCCCGGCCACCCGCGCCGGGGGGCGCAGCAGGATCGAGGTGAGCAGGCTGGCGTCGGCCGGCGCCGTCCAGGTCCTGCCGGCCCGCCCTCGTCCCGCCTGCTGGTGGTCGGCCACCATCACGAGGCCTTCGGGGGCACCCTGGCGAGCCAGTGCCATGACATCGGAGTTGGTGGAGCCGGTCTCGGCCACCCAGCGGACATAGGCGAACTTCGTCCCTTCCAGGGCGGCGATCACGTCCTCCACGGCCATGGGGGCACCCTAGAGGCGTGCACGGCGATGCCCGAGTGTCACCGCCCCGTCTTGGGATGGGCCGGGTTGCGGCGGGTAAACATACGGCCGTGTTCTCCAAGGTCTTGATCGCAAATCGGGGCGAGATCGCGGTCCGGGTCATCCGGGCCTGCCGCGAGCTGGGCATCACCAGCGTGGCCGTGTTCTCCGACCTCGACCGTGACGCACTCCACGTCCGCCTCGCCGACGAGGCCTACTCGCTGGGCGGCCAGACCGCGGCGGAGAGTTACCTCAACACCGACAAGATCCTCGAGATCATCGAGCGCTGCGGCGCCGAGGCGGTGCACCCCGGCTACGGGTTCTTCTCCGAGAACACCGACTTCGCCCGGGCCATCACCGCCCGGGGCGTGGCCTTCGTGGGCCCGCCGCCCGAAGCCATCGAGGTGATGGGCGACAAGGTCAGCTCCCGCATCGCCGCCCAGAAGGCGGGTGTCGCCGGCGTTCCCGGCACCACCGAGTTCCTCACCGACAGCGCCGAGGTCGTGGCATTCGGCGACGAGAACGGGTGGCCGATCGCCATCAAGGCCGCCTTCGGGGGCGGCGGCCGGGGCATGCGGGTGGTGCAGTCCGCCGGCGTGGCAGCCGCCGCGTTCGAATCGGCTCTGTCCGAAGCGCTCAAGGGGTTCGGACGCGGCGAGTGCTACGTGGAGCGCTACCTCACCTGGCCCCGCCACGTGGAGATGCAGGTCTTCTGCGACACCCACGGCAACGCCGTGTGGATCGGTGAGCGCGACTGCTCGGCCCAGCGCCGCCACCAGAAGCTGATCGAGGAGTCCCCCGCGCCCAACTTCCCCGACGAGATCCGCCAGGCCATGGGCGCCGCCGCCGTGAAGGTGGCCAAGGCATGCGGGTACGTCAACGCCGGCACCGTCGAGTTCCTGTACCAGGACGGCGACTTCTTCTTCCTGGAGATGAACACCCGCCTCCAGGTCGAGCACCCCGTCACCGAGCTGGTGAGCGGCCTCGACCTTGTCGCCGAGCAACTGCGGGTCGCCGCCGGCGAGCCGCTCTCCTTCACCCAGGACGACGTGAACGGTGCCCGCCGGGGCCACGCCATCGAGGTCCGGGTCAACGCCGAGAACCCGGCCGGAGGACGCTTCCTCCCCTCGCCCGGCAAGATCACCGCCCTGCGGGTGCCCCAAGGTTTCGGCGTGCGCTGGGACGGCGGCTACGAGGCGGGTGACGAGGTGAGCCAGTTCTACGACAACCTCGTGGGCAAGCTGATCGTGTGGGGCGCCGACCGCAACGTGGCGATCGCGCGCATGCTGCGGGCCCTGGCCGAGTTCGAGATCGACGGTGTGCACACCACGATCCCCGCCGATGTGGCGATCCTGGAACACCCCGACTTCGTCGCCGGCGAGCACTCCACGAAGTGGGTGGAGGAGCGCCTCGACCTGAGCGGGCTCACCACCTCCGCTCCCACCTCGGCCGATGACGGCGAGACACCCAAGGTCCGCCGTGACGTGGACGTGGAGGTCAACGGCCGCAAGTACTCCGTGGCCGTGTGGGTGCCCGACGTGCCGATGGCCGCTGCCGCCACCAGCGCACCGGCGGCCGGACGTCCCCGGCGAGCAGCCGCCAAGTCAGCGGCCGGGGCGGCGGGCAGCGGCAAGATCGCGGCACCCATGCAGGGGACCATCATCAAGGTCCTCGTGGCGCAGGGCGACAGCGTGGAGGTCGGTCAGTCGCTGTGCGTGCTGGAGGCCATGAAGATGGAGAACAGCATCAACGCGGACAAGGCCGGCACGGTCACCGAGGTCAACGTGGAAGCGGGCCAATCGGTCGGCATCGGCGACCTCATCATCACCATCGAATAGCGGCGTCCTCCGCGGCTTCGCGGTCACACGCAGCGTCGCCGCCCGTCTCGGGCAGCACCGGTCAGCCGGTCAGCCGCCAGAGGGTGACGATGCCAGCCTCGTAGGAGGTGAACAGCACCGCGTCGGTGCGACCGTCACCGTCGAGGTCGACGGAGTTCCCGCCGCCGGCCTGGCCCATGCCTCCGGCGATGGCATGGGTGGCGAAGCTGCCGTCGCCGAGGTTCTCGACCCAGAAGATCCGTGGGTCGCCGTCGCCGGACACGCCGAGGTCCACGTCGCCGTCGTTGTCGACGTCGCCGCTGTGGAACACCCCCGGCGAGCCGTTCAGCCCGCGCTCGTTGGCCCGGCTCACGAACCCGTGGGTGAGTAGCCGTGATGTCCACGGCAACCGCGGGTCGGGCCCGGGGGTGAGCAGGTACATCCCCGACTCGGCCTGCACGGGCACGCTGGTCGTGTTGGTGTGGTTGGCCCCCACCCAACCCACGCCGGGCACGAAGTCGATGGCGATGGAGGGGCCCTCACCGCTGGAGATCAGGTGGCGCACGAAGGTTCCCGGCCGCACCTGTTCGAACCAGACGAAGGATGCGTCGGCCTGGAAGTACTGCGCCGAGACCACGTC
>JANMIX010000496.1:0-2692 GCA_031376015.1 Acidimicrobiia bacterium
GCGCTGCGAACGCCACCGTGATGAGGTGGAAGGGGCACTGGCGAAGCATTTCGGCCGGCCCGTCCCGCTGCGCTTCGAGATCGACACCGCCCCGGCTGCCGCACCGGTTCCGGTGCCGGCCTCGCCGGCCGCTCCCGAGGCGCTCGACGATGCGGCCGAGGCCGAGGTGGATCCGAGCGAGGTGCACCTACTGGCCGATGCCCCGGCCGAGAACAACTCCGGCGTCGACCTGCTCACCCAGGCCTTCCCCGGCGCCCAACTGGAGGACGACACGTGACCGACGCACCCACCCCCGACGATGCCGGCGGCATGCCGGCCATTCCCGGCATGCCCGATCTGGGTGGCCTGACCGGCGCCATGCCCGACCTGGGCGGGCTCATGGACAGCTTCCAGAAGGTCCAGGCCGCCCGCTCGCAGACCTACGAGGGCCAGTCCGGCGGCGGGGTGGTGAAGGTGCGCGCCACGGGCGAGATGACCTTCGAAGCCGTGGAGATCGCCCCCGAGGCCATCGACGCCGCCGACCCGGCGATGTTGCAGGACCTGGTGCTGGCGGCCCTGAACGACCTCACCGCTCGGATGGCCCAGGCCCAGAGCGAAGCCATGGGCGCCCTCGGCGGGCTCGATCTGGGCGGGTTACTCGGCGGCGCCGCGGAGTGACCATCTATGCCGGACCCCTTCAGGACCTGATCGACGAGTTGGGCCGGCTCCCCGGGGTGGGCCCCAAGTCGGCTCAGCGCATCGCCTTTCACCTGCTCAAGGTGTCCAAGGATGACGCCCTGCGGCTGTCGCGGGCCATCGGCGCCGTGAAGGACCGCATCACCTTCTGCACCCGCTGCTTCAACGTGGCCGAAGGTGAGGAATGCATGCTCTGCACCGATGACCGTCGCGACCGCACGGTGATCTGCGTGGTCGAGGAACCCCGGGACGTCGTGGCCATCGAGAAGACGGGCGAGTACCGCGGGCTCTACCACGTGCTCCAGGGCGCCATCAGCCCCATCGAGGGCATCGGCCCCGACCACCTGCGCATCCGTGAACTGCTCGAACGCCTCCGCACCGAAGAGGTGACCGAGTTGATCCTGTGCACCAACCCCAACATCGAGGGTGAGGCCACCGCCCTCTACCTGTCGCGCCTGCTCCAGGACCTCGACCTCAAGGTCACCCGGCTGGCTTCGGGCCTCCCCGTGGGCGGCGACCTCGAATACGCCGACGAACTCACCCTCGGCCGCGCCCTCGAGGGCCGGCGAGAGCTGGGGTGACCCGGGCACAGGCGGCTCGTGCCGCGCTGGTCGTCGCGCTGGCGGCCACCGTTGCCAGCACCTTCCTTCCCTGGGTCCGCACCGGCACCCGCGAGCGAAACAGCTACCAGTTGATCGCCGCCGCCCGGCGGCTCCACGTCCTGGAAGGCACCCTCGAACGGCTCGCCGCGCCCGGATGGTTCTTCGTGCCGTTCCTCGCCGCGCTCTCGGTGCTGGCCCTGGCTACGGGGCGCCCGCGCCTCGCCAGCGGGCTCGGAGTGGCCGTCGGTGCCGGCGCCGTCGGTCTGGTGATCGCCGTGCGGGCCGAACCCCTGACGCCGCTCTGTGGCCAACAGGTGACGGCTTGCGTCGCTGCGTTTACCATGGTCGTTTCCATCCTTCTGGCCGCACTGGAGTGGCGTCGATGACCGATACCCCGAATCCCTTCGAGCCCTCCGCGGGCGCGACGCCTGAGCCGACGGGAACGCCACTGCCGCCGTCGTCGTCGCCCGGTGAGATCCCATTGCTCGACTACGTGCCGCCGCCCGCGCCCAAGCGCAAGGTCGCCCCCGTCGGGGTTGCCATCGCCACCGTCGTGGCGCTGCTGGCGGGCGGTTTCGCCTTCGCCGCGCTGCGTTCGTCCTCGGGCGGGGCTTCCTCGCCCGAAGCCGCGGTGCAGCACCTCTTCGATGCCCTCGACAAGGAGGACGCCATCGGCGTGCTCGAGACCCTCGAGCCCGGCGAGCGCGATCTGTTCCTGCCCACCGTGCAGCACCTCACCGACGAGCTCACCCGACTGGGGATCGTCAAGGGTGTGGACCTCAAGGCCGTGCCGGGCGTGGACCTGAAGGTGGAGGGCCTCACCTTGGCGCCAGAGCCGGTCTACGACGGCGTCACCCGTGTCGACATCACCGGGGGAACCATCACCACGACCGTGAAGCCCGAGGCCGTCCCCATCGGCGACGTGCTCAAGGACCTCATCACCGGCTTCGGCGGTGATCCGACCGTGCAGGCCAAGACCGACACGTCGCCCATCAACTCCGATGGCAACGCCTCCATCGTGGCCGTGAAGGACGGCGACGGCTGGTTCGTGAGCCTGTTCTTCAGCGCTGCCGAATCGATGCGCAAGGACGCCGGGTTGGCGCCGCCCGATCCCGCCAAGGCCGTGGTTCCCACTGGAGCTGACTCGCCCGAGGCCGCCGTCACCGAGCTCTTCGGTGGTGTGTCCGCTCTGGATCTTCGCCGCATGATCGCCATCCTCGACCCCCACGAAGCCCGGGCCCTGCAGCTCTATGCCCCGCTGTTCCTCGAGGATGCTCAGAACAGCCTGGACGATGGTCGTTCCCAGGCCGGTCTGGGCCTCACCATCGACAACCTGAAGCTGGCCACCGTCGATGGCACGCTGGGCAAGCTCGTACAGATCAACGGCATCCGCATCAAGGTCGACATGCAGGGAT
>JANMIX010000537.1:0-2515 GCA_031376015.1 Acidimicrobiia bacterium
TCGAAGGATGCAGAACCGGCCCCATCGGGCCGACAATTCCACCCGCTGGGTGCGAAGGCGCATCCCTTTCCCTGCCGAGGCTTCCGAATCAACCTACGATGCCCCCGCAACGCAGTCCGTCCCAGGAGGAGTCGTGCGTCGATCGAATCAACTGGTGTTTGCCGGCATCGCATTTTTCGTGCTCGGCGCCGCCGTCGTGTTCCTGCTGCGAGACAGTGGCAACGGGACTTCGTCCAGCGAGGGAACAACAGCGGTCCTCTTCGCGAAGCAGGACATTCAGACGGGTCAACTCGGTGAGGACATCAAGAATCAGGTCGAGGTCAAACAGATCCCGCTGTCACAGAAACTGCCTGATGCGCTCATCTCGCCGAGCCAGCTGAGCAACCAGCGCACCACCCAGCTCTTCGCCAAGGGCGATCAGATCCGCTTCGCCGGACTGGCCGTGCAGAGCCTGCTGTCGGGTACCACCACGGTGGGCAAGGGCAAGGAGGCGGTGCCGGTCCAGGTGCCGTTCGTGTCCGGCGGTGCGGGCTACATCGCGCCACTCGACCTGGTCAACGTGTACTTGGTCATCCCCGATCTGGTGAAGACCCTGAACGACAACGGCACGTCGGTGTCGGGCAAGCTCCCCTACAGCTCACCCCGGGTCGAGCTGTTGCTGACCAACGTCAAGGTGCTCGACGTCAGCACCCAGATCGCGCCCCTCAACTCCCAGACCGTTTCCACGGTCCCTGGCGCGGCCAGCACCACGAGGTCCACCGGCAGCGGTCAGTTGGTGCTGTTGTTGGAGCTGGACCCCTTCGACGCCGAGAAGGTGATCTTCGGTTCACAGGTGCAGTCCAACTTCCTGTACGTGACCCGGGTCAACAAGGACGCCACGCCGTCCCCGGCCACACGCGGACGCGACTACGTCAATATTCTGGATGAGGAGGCGATCGCCGCCTTCGTCCGTGAGAACAAGTAGCCAGGAGACCGTAGTTGCGTAACCCCAAGGTTCTCGTTCTCGATCGCGGTGAGGAGTTGGCGACGCAGTTCAGCGCGGCGTCGGCCGAGATGCGGCCTCAACCCGAGATCGTGTCGTGCACCAGGATGGGGTCGGTGGCCGATGTGCTCGAGGAGGAGGGCCCCTTCGACGTCATGGTGGCGGGGCCAAGCCTGGGTACCCGCTCGGGACTGCAGCGGCTCCGCTTGATCCGCGAGGAACTCCCGGCGATGCGCCTCGTGCTGGCCTTCAGCCGCCGTCCGGATGCCGGGCTTCGCGACATCGTGCGCACCGGCGCCGTCGACCTGCTGCAACTTCCCGTCGAGGAGCGCGACATCACCGATGCGCTGGAGCGGGCGATCTCGCTGGCGGCCTACGACGTTCCGACACCCAACGGGATCGTGCCGGCGACGGTCACCGAGACCGCCGCAACGGTGCCGGTCAGCAGCGGCCCAGGACGGGTCTTCACCATCTCCTCGGCCACCGGCGGCTGTGGCAAGACCTTCTTCGCCACGAACATCGCCTACTTCTTGGTCCGTTACACCGGCAAGCGGGTGTGCGTGGTCGACCTCGACCTCCAGTTCGGCGAGGTGGTCACCGCGCTGCGACTCCGGCCCAAGTACACGATCTTCGACGCCCTGCAACGTGAGGACGCCGACGAGGACGACCTGCGGATGCACATCGAGGAGTACACGGTCTCGCACGAGACCGGCATCAGCGTGCTGGCCGCACCCCGTGAGCCGTCCGAGGCCGACCGGATCAGCCCGCCCGACATCACGCGGATCGTCGAGTCGGTCCGCAAGAACTTCGACTACGTGATCGTCGACACGCCCCCGCAGCTCAACGAATCGGTGCTGGCTGCCTTCGACCTGTCCGACCAGCTCTACGTCATGGCCACCCTCGACCTGCCCAGCGTGCGCAACATGAGCGTCTTCCTGGGCACGCTCGACCGCCTGAAGATCTCCTCGGAGAACGTGAAGCTGATCCTCAACAAGGCCGAGTCCGATGTGGGCATCGACATCGACCAGGTCACCAAGCTGTTCCCCCAGGGCTTCGAGTCGGTGCTGCCCTACGCCAAAGAGGTGAGTCGTTCCATCAACCTCGGCATGCCGGTGATGGCTGCGTCGCCGCAGGCGGAGATCTCCCGCCTCATGGCCGCAGGGTTGCGCTACCTGCTTCCTGCCGATCAGCAGTTCCAGGTGGAGGAAGCCATGAAGCCCGCCAAGCGCAATCTGTTCGCCCGCCGCAAGAAATAGCGGGCCTCCCACATCCATAGGCCCGGAGGCACTCCATGAAGTTGTCAGAGAAGCTCGCCGCCCTCGAGGACGAGGACAAGGCCGCCGCCGAAGCGCCTGCGGCCAATACTCCCCCCGGGGTCCGCGATACGCCGCCCCCGCGCCGGGCCGCAGCGGCGCCGCGTCCGTCGAAGCGGTCGGGCAGCACGCTGGACTCGACCCGCAAGAAGGTACGAGACCTGGTCCTCGAGGAGGTGGCCCCCAAGATGGCCGGCCTCAGCCGAGAGGTGGGCACCCC
>JANMIX010000591.1:0-2228 GCA_031376015.1 Acidimicrobiia bacterium
TGGGGCCCTGACCCCACCAACTGCCCAGGCCCCGCCAGCCAACAACTGCCCGGGCAGAACGTGGGGCGCTGACCCCACCAACCGCCCTGGCCCCATCGGCCAACAACTGCCCGGGCAGAACGTGGGGCCCAGATCCCACCAACTGCCCGGGCCGACCCGGGCCACTCCGGACGCGGCCAGGGATCGCCGGAGGAGGCCCGCCAGGGCCGGGGGAGTTCGAGGGGTCCGGACGGCTTCGTCCCGCAGGCGGGCGAGTTTCGTGGCGGGCGCGGGGTCGTCCGTTCGGAGCACAAGGAACGAGCTTGCGCGGCCGACCGGGCCGTTCGAGCTCAGGCGGCGCGGCGACGCGCGGTCTGAACACGGGCGATGGCGTCGCGGGCGAACTCCTCGATGTCGACAGCCTGATGTGCTCGCAGGACCTGCCATCCGCAGCTGCCGCCGCGGCGATCTCGATCCTTGTCGCGTTGCACGTCGATGGTTGCGGTGTGGGTGGCGTCGTCGTCGAACTCGACGTCGATGCGCACGTCGACGAAGGCGGCGTCGAGGACGTAGTCGTGGCCAGACCACGTCACGGGATGCTCGAGCGAGGGCACGAGTCCCGCCAACGCGAACAGGTGGAGGATGCGCGGGGTGAGGTCCAGCCCCGGCTCGCCGTCTAACCTCGATCCTCGGCCCTTTGGCGTGTAGGTCCGGCTCCTGGGGTTGATCGGGCGGATCCCTTGTGGTTGCTGGGTTGTTGATGGGGCGCGGACCAGTCCTGTAGGTGAACTATTGGAACGCTGTCGGGGTTCGCGCCGTCGTGGTTGTCGTGACTCTCTCCTCGAGGTCCGACTGGCTGTTCGGACAACATTGCTGTAGTTACAGGGATGTTGGACAAGCGGCCAGGGCGGGATCCACCGCTGTCTCCGACTGCGACTCTACGCTCCCGACATGTCGTTCAGAAAGATCACCTGAGACATGCGGGCGGGAGCCGAGTACTTCGCCGAACCCGGCGAACCAGCCCAACGCCGCTACGAAGCCCTCCGCGCCTACTTCTTGGAAGACGCCACCGCTGAGCAGGTCGGAGCCCGCTTCGGCTACTCGCCGGCCACCGTGCACCAGCTCGCGGCCGAGCTACGAGCCGGGCGGAGCAGCTTCTTCCGCTCCTCCAAGCCCGGCCCCAAAGGACCCCGCAAGACTCACACCGTCCGCGACCGGGTCCTCGTGCTCCGAGCCCATGACCGGTCGGTGACCGAGATCGCTGACGCCCTCACCGCCGACGGCAGCCCCGTGTCAGCCCAAACGGTGTGGGCCATCCTCAAAGCCGAAGGCCTGGAACGCCTCGAACGACGCCAACCGGGTGGGCCCGCCCCCCGCCTCGACCCGGTCCGCGCTCACGCCATCGCTGGCTGGCCGACCGGGGCCCACTACGAGTGCGATCACGCCGGGCTGTACCTGCTCCTGCCAGCCATGGCCGAGCTCGGCCTCGACACCCTCGTCGGCGCGGCGCGCTACCCGGCGACCAAGGTGTTGTCGTCGTTCCATTCCCTCGCCTCGTTGCTGCTGGTCAAGGCCAGTCGCCGGGGGCGGGCCGCCAACGCCTTCCCACTGGGGGCCGACCCCGGGCTCGGCCTGGCGGCCGGCCTGGTGGCTCTGCCCAAGGCCACGCATCTCACCAGCTACTCCTACCGGGTGCGACGTGCGTCCAACGTGGCGCTGTTGGAGGGCCTTGGGCGGCGATGCCGTGAGGTCGGCCTCTACAGCGGGGAGGGCGGGTTCAACCTCGACTTCCACACCATCCGCCACCACGGGGAGGAAGTCCCGCTCGAGGAGCACTACGTCGCCTCACGTTCCCAGCGCACCCGCTCGGTGCTCACCTTCTTCGCCCAAGACCACGCCTCGACCGAGATGGTCTACGCCAACGCCGACGTCACCAAGGCCGAACAGGCCCGGGAGGTGATCGCCTTCGCCGAGTACTGGTCCCGGGTCGCCGGCTCCGATCCCGGGCTGTTGGTCTTCGACTCCAAGCTCACCACCTACCCAATGCTCGACGAGCTCGCCGCCCGGGACATCACCTTCCTCACGCTGCGCCAACGCGGCCCCAAGGTCCTCGCCGCCCTGGCTGAGCTCGCCTCCTCAGCCTGGACGACCCACAACCTGCGCCGGGCCGGGCGCTATCGCCATCCCCAGATCAACGAGCAGGTGATCCGCCTCAAAGGCATCGACCATCCCCTCCGCCAGATCGCCGT
>JANMIX010000611.1:0-2644 GCA_031376015.1 Acidimicrobiia bacterium
GTCCCGGGTCGTCGCTCGCGGAGTAGAGCGGCAAGGTCATAGGAGGGCGCAGGTTACCGGCGCCCGAGCCCCGAGGCGTCACTTCCTGCGGGCGACCCACAGTTCTTCGCTCGGCCAGCGGTCGCACCACTCGGGATCCGCCCACGGATAGCTGGTCGTGGCTCCGGGCGTGCGGTACAGCTCGTGCAGGGCTTCGACCTCGAAGCCGGCCGAGCGGAGGATTCCGAGCATCTCGCCATGGCCGACGTGGAACTCGATGCCGTCGTCGTCGGGCCAGTCGAAGCGATGCATGTCCCGTTGGGGACGCTGCAGCGTCGCCGTCGTCGGCTCCGTCTCGTAGTCGTTCACACAGAGCATGAGCAGCACGGAGTTGGCGAGGAAGATCAAGCGGCCTCCCGGGCGCAACAGCCGGGCCGCCTCGGGGATCCAACGGTACGGATCGCACCATATGGCGGCGCCGTACTCGGAGATGGCCAGATCAAAGCTGCCCGAGCGCAGCGGCACCTGTTCGGCGTCGGCATGCACCAGGGGCAACCGCACGCCGCGCTCGTCGCGCACGGCCGCCGCGGTGGCGAGCTGGGCCGGCGAGTTGTCGAGGCCCACGACGCAGCGTGCACCCGCCCGCAGGAGCCAGGCCGAGACGTAACCGGTGCCGCACCCCAGCTCTATGCAGTCGAGATCGACGAGGCCGTCGAACAGTCCGAACTCGCGGTCGGGGATTGCCCACATGCCCCACGACGGCGCCGGTTGATCCCATTGGTCAGCGGCCGCCCTCGCGTAGCTCTCGGCGTTGCGATCCCAGTGGGCGCGGTTGGACGCGACATAGTCGGCGTGACCGTCGCCCGCGCCGGTGGCGGCTACTGGCCACCCTTCTGGACGTACGCCTTCACGAAATCTTCGGCGTTGGATTCGAGCACACCGTCGATCTCGTCCAGCAGGTCGTCGAGTTCGGCCTTGATCTTCTCGCCCGACTCCGAAGCCGCCGGGGCTTCCTCGACGACCTCTTCCTTGCGCTCGGGGGACTGCTTTCGCTTCTGCTCGCGTTCAGCCATCGCTCCTGCTCACCTCACGATCCCAGCCGCTCGAGCATCTCGGCGGCCGTGGATGATTCCTCGATCAACCTACCCACATGTGCACGCGTTCCACGCAATGGTTCCATCATCGGCACCCTGCGGAGGGGATCACCGCCGACGTCGAACACCAGGCTGTCCCAGTTGGCCGCCACGATGGAGTCGCCCCAGCGCCGCAGGCAGGTGCCCCTGAACCACGCCCGCGTGTCCTCGGGCGGGTCGCTCATGGCAGCCACCGCGTCGTCGAGATCGATGAGGCGCTCGAGGCCCACACGGGCCGCCAGGCCCTTGTCCGGTCGAAGGTCGTGGTACTGAAGATCCATGGCGGCGAGGCGGGCATCGTCCCAGTCGATCCCGTGCCGTTCCCGATAGCCCTCCAGCAGGCGGTACTTGGCCACCCAGTCCAGTTGCGTGGCGAGAGTCATCGGATCGGACTCCAACCCCGTCAGCACCGACTCCCAGCGACGCAGCACCTCGCCGCCCACCTCCTCACCGCCGATGCATCCGAGGCCTCGCTCCAGCTGGTACTTCTTCGCCCGGTCGAGGAATTCCCACTGCACGTCGAGGGCGGTGACGGTGCGACGGTCGAGCAACTCGAAGGGGCGTCGCAGCGTGAGGTCGTAGGACACCCGCCGCAGGGTCTGCACCGGCGAACTGAACGCGAACTCGCGCGGGAGGAAGTCGTCCTCGAGCATGGCCAGCACGATGGCGGTGGTCCCGACCTTGAGGAATGTGGCCACCTCGGAGAGGTTGGCGTCGCCGACGATGACGTGCAGGCGCCGGTACTTCTGGGCGTCGGCATGGGGTTCGTCGCGGGTGTTGATGATGGGCCGCTTCAGCGTGGTCTCCAAGCCCACCTCCTCCTCGAAGAAGTCGGCCCGCTGGGTCAACTGGAATGGAACCTCGCGCACGCCGATGCCGGGTGCTTCCGAGCCGACCTTGCCCGCCCCGCAGTAGATCTGGCGGGTGATGAAGTGCGGGGTCATGGTGGCCACCACCCGGCCGAAGGGCACGGCCCGGTCCATGAGGTAGTTCTCGTGGCAGCCGTAGCTGTTGCCCTTGCGGTCGGAGTTGTTCTTGTAGATGACCAGCTCCTGCCCCTCGGGCAGGGTGCGGTTGGCGGCCACCATCGATCGCTGCAGGATCAGCTCCGCGGCTCGGTCGTAGCGCACGATCGATAGCGGGTCGGCGCACTCCGGTGTCGACAGCTCCGGGTGGGCGTGATCGACGTAGTACCGGGCCCCGTTGGTGAGGACGGCGTTGACCAGGTGGGTCTCGACCTCCGGGGCCATGGCGCCGGCGGGGGTGATGCCCCGGGCGTCGTTGCCGGGGGACTCGTCCTCGAAGTCCCAACCGATGCGGTGGGTGCCCACCACGTCCGTGCCGGCGCGGCTCAACTCGTTCACATAGGCGTTGATGAGGACGCTGGATGCCGAGATGGGGTTCGATTCCGGCGCGTTGCGCACCAGGATGCCGAACTCGGTCTCGATACCGAGCACCTTGTGCTGCGCCATGTGGGGACCGTACTGCGGCGCAACCGGGTCGGGTGCGCCGGTTCGGTCAGCGGTAGGGAC
>JANMIX010000614.1:0-1871 GCA_031376015.1 Acidimicrobiia bacterium
GGGCTCGGTAAACATCCGGCAGACCGCGTGACGGGTCAGTTTCAGGTCCGTGATCCGATTCCCCGAGGTGTCGCGCAGGTTGAACATGAAGCCGAGACCACCGGCAGAGACTGGGACGTAGACGAAGTTCCTGCGTTGCGCCTGGCTGCTAGGCCAGCCTGCCAACTCGTTGGCGAGGAACGGGATATCGGAGGCGCCGAAGTCGAGGTTGGCGTCGCGGTATTGCTGACGGCCGAACGACGAGCCCTGGGCGGTGTAGTTGATCGACAGGCCATACGGTTGACGGGCAACCTCGGCGCGCCATTGGTCGATCTCGAGCTTGGCGAACGACGAACCGCCCCCGTTGATCGTCACCCCGGCTGCCGCAGCTGTTTGCGGCGCATGGAGGGCCGCGAAACCTCCGGCAGCCACCGCGACGTTGAAGGCGGCCGCCGCGAGCACCGCAGGACGGACGCGCCTCATCCGAAGCGCCCCGTCACGTAGGCCAACGTGCGCTCGTCCTGCGGGTTCGAGAACATGTCGGCGGTCGGTCCGTTCTCGATGATCCGCCCGGGCGTGCCCTGGTCCTCGACGAGGAAGAAGGCGCATTCGTCGGAGACCCGCTGGGCCTGTTGCATGTTGTGGGTGACAATGACGATCGTGATGTCGTTGCAGATCGAGCGGATCGTGTCTTCGACGACCCGGGTCGAGATCGGGTCGAGGGCCGAGCACGGCTCGTCCATCAGGAGCACCTTTGGTTGCACGGCCAGGGAGCGAGCGATGCACAACCGCTGCTGCTGTCCGCCCGACAACGCCATGCCGCCCTCGTTCAGCCGGTTCTTGACCTCGGTCCACAACCCGGCGCGCTGGAGGCACTCCTCGACGATGTCGCCGCGCTGCGAGGCGCGCATTCCATTGAACTTCAGGCCGGCGAGCACGTTCTCGGCGATGGTCATCGCCGGGAACGGGTTGGGCTTCTGGAACACCATCCCGATCTGCGCCCGGATGTCGGTGGCGTTGGCTTCGCGGCTGTAGATGTCGTCGCCGTCGAGTTCGACCTGCCCGCCGACCTTGGCCCCCCGGATGACCTCGTGCATGCGGTTGAGGATGCGCAGGAAGGTCGATTTGCCGCACCCCGACGGTCCGATCAGGGCCGTGACCTGGCCGGACTCCATCCGCAATGAGCACCGTTCCAGCACCTTGCGGCTCCCGAACCAGGCGCTGACATTGCTGGCGACGAGACTCCCGGGCTTGGCCTCGGCAACCGCACCCGGGCCGGTGTACATCGCGGTCTCAGGCATCGTGATCTCGTGTTCCAATGTGGCCGCCGCCTGTTCCGAAGTGAACCGACTGGACATCAGCGCCTCCCAAGGCGACGTTCGCTGCGGGCACCGATCCAGCGCGCCGCGGTAAAGAGGATGAGGATCAACAGCACCAGCACCAACACGCCCGTCCAGGCCCGATCGTTGGATGCCTTGTTGGGTACCTTGATGAGGTCCCACACGAATGTCGGCAGACTGGCTTGACTACCGCTGAACGGGTTTGCGTTGCTGACGGTGGCAATCCCCGACGTGAGCAGGACCGGTGCGGTCTCGCCCGCGGCGCGAGCCACACCAAGCAGCACGGCCGTGGTCAAGCCAGCCCGAGCCGTCGGGAGCACCACCTGGGTCACCACTCGCCAACGGGGTGCTCCGAGCGCCAACGACGCCTCTCGGAGGGGGTCGGGAACTGTACGCAGAATCTCCTCCGAAGCCCGAGTGACGATCGGCAGCATCAAGATGGTCAATGCCGCCGAGCCCCGCACGCCGGAGTAGCCGCCGAACAGGACGAACACGAGCAGGCCGGCAACGATCGACGGAACACCGGACAGGGCATCGACGGGGTGCACGACC
>JANMIX010000628.1:0-1669 GCA_031376015.1 Acidimicrobiia bacterium
TGCTCGTGGCGCTGGTGCTGATCGTCGCCAACGCCGCCTACCTGGGGGGTCGCCGGGTGGGTCTGGCCATGGGCGCCGCCGGCTACGTGCTGGTGCTGGCGCTCGGCGCCGGCGATGCCGACAACGCAGTGCGCTACGCCCTGGCCGTCGAACCGCTCCTGCTGCTGGGCGCAGTCCTGCTGGTGGATGCCACGGTGGCCGACCGGCGCCGTGCCGCGGCGCTGACGGTGCGGATGTACCACAAGTCCGACGCCATCCTGCACTCGACCCTGGAGGCCGTGGTCGTCACCTCGCCGAACGGCCGGATCATGGAGGCGAACCCGGCGGCGGAACGCATGTTCGGGTCGGGGCCGCCGAACGGCCGCTGCGGCGACGTGCTCGGTCTGCACCGGGATCTTCGACCCCTCGACTGCTCGGCGGGGTGCGCGCTGGTGGCAGCGATGCTGGACTCGGCGAACCACCCGGGTGAAGTCGCCACACCCCCGACCGACGTGGAGCTGTGGCGGGCCTTGCCCGACGGAACCCGCCAGCCGCTACTGGGGGCTGTGCTGCCGGTGTTCGACGACGGAGGCAAGCCGGTGGAGGTCGTGCACAGCTTCCGGGACATCTCACGGCTCAAGCAGGCCGAGGAGGCCAAGACGCTGTTCCTTGCCACCGCTTCTCACGAGTTGAAGACCCCGCTCACCGTGATCCGGGGATTCGCCCAGATGTTGCTCACCGCCGAGGCGGAGATGACGCCGGCCTCTCGTGCCACCGCGCTGCGATCGATCGACCAGCGCGCCACCCAACTCAACGGTCTCGTCGATCGGCTCCTGCTCACCAGCCGCATCGAGATGGGCAAGATCGAGCTGTTGGTGGCGCCCCAGCGGATCGACGACACAGTGGCCGAACGCGTCGAGGCCGGCCGGGCCAACAGCGGTCGGGACATCGAGTTGCACGCCGGCGACGCCACTCCCGAGGTCCGGATCGACACCGACGCGCTGATCACCGCGTTGGATCACGTGATCGACAACGCCGTGAAGTACTCGCCGGCCGGCGGCACGATCGAGGTTCACGTGCTCGAGGACGTCGAGTTCGTCACCATTCGTGTCCGCGACCCCGGGATCGGGATGACCCGGGAGGAACTGCGGCGCTGCACCGACCGGTTCTGGCAGGCCGAACTGACCGACGTCCGCCGCTACGGCGGAACCGGTGTGGGCCTCTACGTGGTGCGGGCGTTCCTGGAGGCGATGGGGGGCGAGTTGGTCGTCCGTAGCAGCCCAGGCGAAGGCACCGAGGTCCAACTCCGGCTCGCCCGCGAGGATCGCCCGGTCACGGTCACCTCGACGCAGGACGACCGGCCCGACACCATCTCCGCCGAGCCTTCGATGATCCGCGAGTACATGCGGCAGATGGGGCTCACAGTCCAGTGAACGGCGCGAAGGGGGTGGCGACGTGGCGTTGAGTGTGGCGTTGGCGAACCTGGTGCTCGGCACCGTGTACACGTGCTACGGGCTGATGACGCTGTTGGAGATGAAGCGGGGCTGGAAAGCCCACGGTTTCTCCCACTTCGGTGCCGCCTGGCTGGCAATGGCGTTCACCTGTGGTCCTCACCACCTCGACCACGGGCTCCACGGCCTCCTCTCGGGGCGGATGGGTGGCGGCCTGGACCTCGCCGCCGTGGCCGTGG
>JANMIX010000663.1:0-1759 GCA_031376015.1 Acidimicrobiia bacterium
CTGGCGGGCGGCCGTCCTACCCTGACACGGGTTCGGGTTCGGATGCCACCGCAGGAGGGGGTGTCGCCGCGAACTCGGCTTGGGCCTGTGCGAACGTGACCACGGGACGGGGCTTCGGCACCCGCCGGTTATCGCCCGGGGCGGGGCTGGTACTCGCCGTAGGACTCTGGCTGACCTGCCACCACTGGAAGAACAGGGTGCCGATGATGGCCCACAGGTATCCGCCGGCACCGATTTTCATGATGGCCGCGGCGATCTGCTGATCGCTGATCGCGGAGAAGCCGTGCAAGAGGCGGGGAGCGACCTCGTAGGTGCGGTACAGCGGACGGTTCGAGAAGGTGAGGAACGATGCGGGGACGGTCGGTACGATCGACTGGGCGAATAGGTACATCATCTTGGCGGGTGCACCGAGGCGGGTGAAGCCCTCCTGGCGGTTGATCACCGGGAACCACATGCAGAATGCGGACACGAACAGGGCGAGGTGGATACTGAAGTGGATCAGCTCGTTGTGCAGTCCCTTCTCGACCAGCTTCGGCCAGTGGGTCACGGCGATAAGCGCGTTGAAGACGAGCAGGGCCACGAGCGGCCTGGTGAAGAACCGTGTGAGGACCGCGATAGGCCGGTGGCTCAGGATCCAGCGCTGGAGCCAATCAGGGGTACCCATGAGGAGACACGCCGGGGCCACGAGGGTGAACACCGTGTGCTGGATCATGTGGACCATGAACAGGTACCGCTCGGCCACATCATGAATGGGGTACTCGGCAAAGATCCACAGACTCAGGCACCCTGCGATCAGCCAGGCCCGCTGATGACCGGTCAAACGGGGCGCGCCGAGACGGACCCGAAGGCGGGTGCTGGCCCACCAGAAGAACGTCGCCGCCGCGCCCATGACGAGCCACACCGACGGGTGAGGATGAAAGGACAGATCGACTCGACCCGGCGCTGCGGCGAGCACGAAGGCGGCGATCATGTGCGGAACCTTGTGCCTACTTGAGCCAGGAGAAGAAGCGGAACTGCGACAGCACGATGATGTAGCAGAACATGGCCAGGAGGATGCCGGTGATGAACAGCCGCCGGAAGTATCGCGTGTCGAACTTGAGGTGCATGAAGTAGGCACCCACGATGGCGAACTTTATGACGGCGAGCCCCAGCAGCACGAACACTGCCGCTTTGTCAAGGCCCTTGATATAGCTCACCGCTACCTCGATGGCAGTGAGAGCACCGAGGATGAGGGCGATGCCGATGTACTGGGCGTCGCCCGGGTGCCCGTCATGGGGGGCACCCAGCATGGGGCCCTCGTAGTCTTCGTCGGGCAGGCGAACTCTGGTTGCGCTCATGGGTGGGCGGTCCTCGGGTGGCGATCGGATGCGGACGGAACTATTTGATGAGATAGACGACGGTGAAGATGACGATCCACACGACGTCGACGAAGTGCCAATAGAGACCGACAATCTCGATGACCTCGGCATTGTGGCGGCCCACCTTACCCCTCCATGAAAGCAGGGTGAGGGTCAGCAACATCAAGATGCCCAGCGTGACGTGCACCCCGTGAAAGCCGGTGAGCACGAAGAAGCTCGATCCGAAGAGGTTGGTCTTGATCGTGAGTCCTTCACGGATGAACGAGGTGAACTCATACACCTGACCGCCGATGAAGATCGATCCGAGCAATGCAGTAACGGCCAACCAGATGCGGGTTCGGGGAACGTCGCCGCGTCGACACGCCGAGAGCGCAAGCACCATGGTCAGCGAACTCAACAGC
>JANMIX010000671.1:0-2361 GCA_031376015.1 Acidimicrobiia bacterium
TACGCATCGGCTTCTCGATCGTCGAGTCGATCCCGGTGGTCGGCACCTACCTCGGCTTCTTCGTCTTCGGTGGGAACTACCCGGGGCCGAGCTTCATCCCGCGCCTGTTCACCATCCACATCCTGCTGATCCCCGGCATGATGCTGGCGCTGATCAGCGCGCACATGATGCTGCTCTGGCACCAGAAGCACACCCAGTTCCCTGGCCCAGGTCGCACCGAGACCAACGTCGTCGGCCACCGGCTCTACCCGGTGTTCATGGCCAAGACCGGCGCCTTCTTCCTGCTGGTCTTCGCGGTCTGCACCGCGCTCGGCGGCCTCGCGCAGATCAACCCGATCTGGCTGTTCGGCCCCAACAACCCGGCGCAGGTGTCGGCGGGCTCGCAGCCTGACTGGTATATCGGCTGGCTCGACGGGGCCATTCGTCTCATGCCCCCGCTCGAGACCAACATCCTCGGTCACACCATCAGCTGGAACATCCTGGTGCCGGGCCTGCTCATGCCGGGCCTCATCTTCGGCCTGCTGACGATGTACCCGTTCCTGGAAGCGTGGGCAACCGGCGACAAGCGCTATCACAACCTGCTCGATCGCCCCCGCAACCGCCCGACCCGCACCGCGCTCGGCGTGATGTCGCTGACGTTCTACTTCGTGCTGTGGCTCGGTGGCGGCAACGACATCTTCGCCCACGTCTTCCACCTGTCGATCAACACGCTGACCTGGATCCTGCGCGTCGCGGTCATCATCACCCCGCCGATGGCGTTCTGGGCTACCAAGCGGATCTGCATCGGCCTGCAGCGCAAGGACGCGGCACTCGCCGAACACGGACACGAGACCGGCATCATCCGCCGGCTCCCGACCGGTGAGTACATCGAGATCCACGAGCCGATCCCGCACGACACCCGTGACTTCCTCGGCGCCCGCGCCGACGGCCACGGCGGCCCCAAGCCGATCACCCGCGGCAAGCGCCCAGCGGGGCCGATCGTGGTGGCTCAGCGCAGGCTGGGGGCGTTCTGGTCCGACGGCGAGCCTGGTCCCCTTCCCGAGAGCCACGACGCCCACGGGGACGACCACAAGGCGCTCGAGACCCCGGTCGACTAGCTCTCCCGTACTCGCACCCGCAGCGCCCGCACCTCTCATAGCGCCCCGGCCGTCCCGGCTGGGGAGTCCGGGGCGCTATTGCGTGGCGCGCTCGAGCCAGTCGGAGGTGAGGGTCAGGTCGGCGACGAGTACGGCAGGTCCCCGCAGCAGCAGGTGCCCGTCCTCGCGCTCGGTGACCGTGAGCTCGCCGCCCGGCACCGACACCGCCCACACATGCGGGGCGTCAGGATCGCGGCGTCGCGCCGCCACCACAACGGCGCAGGCGCCCGTTCCGCAGGACTGGGTCTCCCCCACGCCGCGCTCGTGGACGCGCATCGCGAGCTCGCCGCGCCCGCGGACCAGCGCGAACTCGACGTTGACGCCGTACGGGAAGGCCGACGCCGGTGACACGACTGGGGCCCCGTGCAGGTCGCCCGGGTCGGCGAGGTCGTCGACGAAGGCGACCGCGTGCGGGTTGCCCATGTCGACGGCGAGCGCCTTCCACTCGTGCGCGCCGGCCGACACCGTGATCGGCTCGGCGCCCACGGAGGCAGGCCCCATGTCGACCGTGACGTCACCGCTCGCCGGGACGACGACCTCCTTGAGCCCGCCGCGGGTGCCGAGGCGCACGGCGCCCGGTGCCACCAGGCCCTCGTTGACGAGATAGCGGGCGTAGACGCGCACGCCGTTGCCACACATCTCCGCGATCGAGCCGTCGGCGTTGCGGTAGTCCATGAACCACTCGGCGTCGGCGCTGTCAAAACCAGCCGCTGAGGTTCTCACCACACGGAGCACGCCGTCGCCGCCGACGCCGCTGCGACGGTCGCAGAGTGCGCGGACCAAGGCGTCACTCAGATCGAGGGCGCCGTCGTAGTCGGGCACCACGACGAAGTCGTTCCGCGTCCCGTGGCCTTTGAGCACTCGCACGAGACGATCGTAGGGCCGCGGACTAGCTCGACGCGCCTGCCTTGGCAGCGGTCTCCGCGTTGGCCCGGGGCATCGGCATGCCGGTGGGGCTCGGCGTGGTCCAACCGATGCCGCGCACCAGCATCATCCGCGCCCGCGCAGCCTCCTGCGGCCCGCTGAACAAGTAGCCATGCGCGCGGTCGCAGCCGAGCTCGCAGAGTCGAGCGCCCTCCGCCCAGGACTCGACGCCCTCGGCGACGACATAGAGGCCGTGGGCGTGGGCGAGCTTGACCACGCTGGCCACGATGGTGTCGTCCTCGAGGTCTGAGCCGACGCCGCGCACAAAGCTGCGGTCCAGCTTGACCGCGTCGAGCGGAAG
>JANMIX010000754.1:0-13615 GCA_031376015.1 Acidimicrobiia bacterium
CATGGCGACGATCGAGTGCGTGAGGTAGTCGCTCCCGGCGCCGCCCGCGTAGGGCAGCCCGCCGGTGACGGTGACGGGCCGATCGGCGCTGGGTTCGATGCCGAGCGCGTCGAGGGCGAAACGCACCGAGGACGGGAAGCAGGAGTAGAGGTCGAGATGGTCGATGTCGTCGATGTCGTCGATGTCGAGGCCAGCACCCCGCAGCGCCTCGGCGTAACCGGCGGCCATGGCCGGGGAGGCAGAGGTGGGCACGTGCTCGGCGACGTAGACCGGGTCGGTGGCGTAGCACCACCCCCGCAGGTAGATGCGCCGGTCCTGCGGGACCCTGAGACGATCCGCCGCCGCGGTCGACACCATGATCACCGCCGCCGCCATGTCCACGTCCATCACCGACATCAACAACTTCGTGTAGGGGAACGCCACCATCCGGTTCTCGGCGGTGGCCTCCGACAACTCCGAAGGGCGGCGGGCGGTGGGGAACCAGGCGTAGGGGTTGGCCGCCGCCACCTCCGACATCGGCGCGAACAACTCGCCCAGCGACCGGCGATGCTCTTCGACCGTCAAGCCCCGCTCGGCCCGGCGGGCGATGTCCCACAGGGCGAAGGTCGTGTAGGCCTGGAACACCTCATGGGCGATCTCGGCGGGATGGAAGGGCGCCTCGAAGGGAAACGGGCGCTTCTCGGTGGGCCGGTACGACCACGCCGGTCGCTCCCCCGCCTTCTTGAGGCGGCGCACCGTGTCGAGGGCTTCGGCGCCGCAGACAACGGCGACGTCGGTGTCGCCCCGCAGGATGGCCTCGGCCGCGTCGTTCACCAGCACCTGCGGGGTCGTGCCCCCGATGCCGGAGTAGAGCCGGTGCGCGGGGTCGATGCCGAGGCGTTCGCTGAGTCGCAACGGCGCGTCGTCGTACTGCCAGGCCTGGCAGTAGACGATCTGCAACGACTCGATGGCCCCCAGCACGTCGCCGGTGGCGGCACAGTCGGCCGCCGCGCCGCGCACCACCTGTTCCCACATGTCGAGCGGTTCGGGGGCCAGATCGTCGGGGCTCGCCGGCCGCCACGTGTGCTGGGCCACCCCGATCACCACCGGGGTCCGAGGGTCGACGTTCACTTGTTCTGCCAGACCGGGTCGCGCTTCTCGGCGAAGGCCTTGGGGCCTTCCTTGGCGTCCTCGGAGGCGAAGACGACCTGGGACAGTTCGGTCTCGATCTTGTAGGCCGCCTTCATGTCCACGGCCAGGCCCCGCAGCACGCTCTCCTTGGTGGCCCGCACGGCGAGGGGCCCGTTGGCCAGGATCCGCTGGGCCCACCGCTCGGCGGTCGGCATCAGTTCCTCGGCCGGGACGATCTCGTTGAGCAGGCCCAACTCCATGGCCCTCGACGCGGGGAAGGCCTCGGCGGTGAGGAGGAACTCCATGGCGGCCGGGTAGGTCAACTGGCGGGGCAGGCGCACGGTGGTGCCCCCGCCGGCGAAGAGACCGCGCTTGGGTTCCATCACCCCGAAGCGAGCCTCGGGGGTGGCGACGCGGATGTCGATGCCGCCCAGCATCTCCATGCCGCCGGCCACGCAGGGCCCGTCGATGGCGGCGATGATCGGCTTGTAGATCTTGACGTTGCGCAACACGGCCTCGGTGCCGTCGGAGAGCTTGCAACCGTCGATCTCGGCCACCTCACCGCTGCCGATCTTCTTGGACAGCTCGGTGATCTGGGGGATGTAGGTCTTCAGGTCGGCGCCGGCCATGAAGGCCCCCGGCACACCGGTGATGATGGCGATCCACAGGTCATCGTCGTCGCGGAAATTCCGCCAGGCGTTGGCCAGGTCACGGAAGTGGTAGAGGTCGAGCGCGTTCTTGGCTTCGGGCCGGTCGATGCGGATGCGCAGGACGTGATCGTTGCCGGGTTCGTAGTGGATGGGCACCCTCCGACTTTATGACACCGACGTCAGTTGCCCGGCCTGGTCCTCGTGATGGTGCTCTTGCAGTTATGTAGGAACTCCTATATACATCGCCCACCACTTATGGCGACCCAGGACCAACGCAAGGCCGAGACCCGCAGCCGCCTCATCGCGGCGGCCGCCGACCTGTTCGCCACCAAAGGCTTTCATGCCGTGTCCGCCGAGGCGGTGGCGGAGGCGGCCGAGCGGACCACGGGCGCGCTCTACTCCCACTTCGGCGGCAAGGACGGCCTGCTGCTGGCCCTGGTCGACGAGTGGCTCGAGGAGTCGGCCCAGCGGATCAACACCGGCGTGGAGGCCAGTGCCGATCTGCAGGGACGGCTGCGGTCGTTGTGGGGCGATGCCATCGCCCCACACGAGGAGTACGGCGACTCGTGGCTGCTGCTGGAGTTCGAGTTGTGGTTGCACGCCGCGCGCGATGCCGCCTTCGCCGAGGACCTGGCCGAGCGCTACGCCCAGCGCCGCCACGAACTGGGCCTCCCCTTGGGCGCGTGGACCGGGGACGAGGGCCTTGGCCGGCTCCGTCATCCCGAGCGCACCGCCGGGCTCGTCATCGCGCTGTTGTTGGGCGCGGCCATGCAGTACCGCCTGGATCCCGCCTCCCTGTCGAGTGACGACGTGGTGGCGGGATTGCGGGCTCTCATCGAAGGAGATGCCAAGTGAGTGAGCTCAGGCTCGAAGACGTGAACCTGCTGGAGGACACCTGGGCCCGCGAGGTGCCCCATGACCAGTTCGACCTGTTGCGCCGCGAGGCACCGGTCTTCTGGCACGAGCACCCCGACTCCACCGGCTTCTACGCCATCACCCGCCACGACGACGTGAAGTCCATCAGCCACGACGTGAAGACCTTCTCCACCGAGCTGGGGTCCGCCTTCATCCTCGACCAGGATCCCGGCGCGCTCGAGTTCCACAAGATGACGCTCCTCCAGATGGACCCGCCCAAACACAACCGCTACCGGCGTCTGGTCTCGGCCGGCTTCACGCCTCGGATGATCGGCCTGTTCCGCTCCACCATCGAGGAGCGGGCACGCAACATCGTGAGGAGCGTCGAGGGTCGCGACGAGATCGAGTTCGTGATGGATATCGCCGCCGAGCTGCCCATGCAGGCCATCTGCGAGATGATCGGCATCCCCGAGGCCGACCGGCATCACGCCACCGCCCTCGCCAACAAGCTGGTCGGCTTCCAGGACCCCGACTTCCAGACCACCGAGCTCGACGGGCAACTGGCCAGCGCCGAGCTCTACGGCATGTGCGACGTGCTGGCCGCCGAACGGCGGGCCAACCCGCTCGAGGACATCCTCTCCACGCTGGTGCACGCCGAGGTCGACGGCGACAAGCTCACCGACGCCGAGCTCAACCTCTTCTTCGTGCTGCTGGTGGTGGCGGGCAACGAGACCACCCGCAACCTCATCGCCCACGCCATGCTGGCGCTCCTCGAGTTCCCCGAGGCCCGAGCCGAGTTGGTGGCCAACATCGACGACGACGCGCTGTGGAACACTGCGGTCGAAGAGTTCCTGCGATGGGGGGCCTCGATCCACAACTTTCGCCGCACCGCCACCCAGGACACCGAGATCCGCGGAGTGCGGATCAAGGAGGGCGAGAAGGTGGTCACCTACTACGCCTCGGCCAACCGTGACGAGACAGTGTTCGCTGACAGCCACCGCTTCGACATCCGCCGCACACCGAACGACCACGTGACCTTCGGGGGCGGCGGGGTGCACTTCTGCCTGGGCGCCAACCTGGCCCGGCTGGAGATCAACCAGATGATGCGGGAGTTCCTGCGCCGCTACCCCAACCCCGAACTGGCCGGCCCCGTCAGGCGGATGCGGTCCGACTTCATCAACGGCATCAAGCACATGCCGCTCACCCTCAACGGTTAGGAGCCCCCACCATGCAGACCGATCTCGCCAAGCAGCTCGGCATCGAGTTCCCGATCTTCGCCTTCACCCACTGCCGTGACGTGGTGGCCGCGGTGTCCAAGGCCGGCGGTCTCGGCGTGCTGGGAGCCGTGGGCTTCACGCCCGAGCAACTCGAGGTGGAGCTGAAGTGGATCGACGAGCACGTGGGCGACAAGCCCTACGGCGTCGACATCGTGATCCCGGGCAAGTACGAGGGCAAGGGCATCGACGACCCCGAGGAACTCGAGAAGATGCTCAAGGCGATGATCCCCCAGGGCCACCGTGACTTCGTGGAGCACCTACTCGAGGAGCACCACGTGCCCAAGCTGCCCGCCGAGGAGGACACCAGCCGGGAGCTGCTGGGTTGGACGGCCACCACCGCCAAGCCCCAGATCGACGTCGCGCTGTCGCACCCCAAGGTGCGGCTCATCGCCAACGCGCTCGGCACCCCGCCCGCCGACGTGATCGAGGAGATCCACGCCTCGGGCCGGCTCGTGGCCGCCCTGTGCGGCGCGGCCAAGCAGGCACTGGCCCACAAGGCCGCCGGCGTCGACATCGTCATCGCCCAGGGCACCGAAGGCGGCGGGCACACCGGCGATGTGGGCTCCTGCGTGCTGTGGCCCGAGGTCATCGACGCCGTCGCCCCCACCCCGGTACTGGCCGCAGGCGGCATCGGCAACGGACGGCAGATGGCCGCCGCGCTGGCCATGGGTGCCCAAGGAGTGTGGACTGGCACGCTGTGGCTCACCGTCGAGGAAGCCGACATCCCGCCGGCGCAGATGGACAGCTACCTGGCCGCCGGAAGCCGCGACACGGTGCGGTCCCGCAGCTACACCGGCAAGCCCTGCCGCATGCTGCGAAATGACTGGACCGACGCCTGGGAGGACCCGGCCAATCCCGAACCGCTGGGTATGCCGCTGCAGTTCATGGTCACCTCCACCGCCGTGTCACGCGGGCACCGCTACCCCGAGCAGGCCAAGAAGGTGAACTTCAACCCGGCCGGCCAGGTCATCGGTCAGGCCAGCAAGGTTCGCTCCACCCGCGACGTGATCTTCTCCATGGTCGAGGAGTGCATCGAGGCGACCGAACGCCTGGCCAAGCTCATGGCCGGCTGAGGAAGTCGGGCCGTGGTCAGGTCGGACCGCCATCGGGTCGGGCTCTTCCTTCCGCAGTTGCGGATGGACGCACCCACCATCGAACGCCGTGTCATGGCCGCCGAGGAGGCCGGCCTCGACTCGGTCTGGTTCATGGATCACATGGCGCCGCCGATGCGGGCCGAAGCCGATGCGTTGGAGGCGTGGACTCTGGCCACCTGGTTGGCGGCCCGCACGCAGCGCATCCGTCTCGGCCATCTGGTGCTGTGCTCGCCCTTCCGGCACCCGGCGGTGATGGCCAAGATGGCGGTCACCCTGGATGTGCTCTCCGGCGGGCGGCTCGAACTGGGCCTCGGGTGGGGTTCGGTGCCGGCGGAGTTGCTGTCCTACGGCATCACCGACGCGTCCGCCACGCAGCGGGCCGCGCAGTTGGAGGACACCATCGAGGTGCTGCGCCTGATGGAGAGCGGCGAGCCCTTCGGCTTCAAGGGACGCACGCTCACCATGACCGAGGCGATCGGCCGTCCCGTGCCCGTGCAGGGCCGTATCCCGCTGCACATCGGCGGCGGCGGACCCAAGCTCACGATGCCGTTGGTGGCCCGCCACGCCGACTGGTGGAACTGCCCGCTGTACGCGCTCAGCCGGCTCGACGAACTGCGGGCCGGCGCCGGCAACGCCCGGGTGTCCTTGCAGCGCGTTGTGGGCATCGTGCCGACCGCCGCCGATCGCGACGAGGTGACCGACCTGACCCGCCGACGCTTCAAGGGCTGGGGCGGACCGATGGGTGACGACGCGCTGCTCATCGGGACGCCGGAGGAAGTGGCGGCCGTGCTGACCGAGGACCGGGAACGGGGCGTCGACTTGCACATCTTGCAGACCCACGACTTCGGGCACGAAGCCAGCCTCGCACTGCTCGGCGCCGAGGTGCTCCCCGCCCTGAGATGACCGCTCCGGCAGTCAGGCGGGGTCGAGGCGGAAGACGCCATAGCGCAGGCTGATCACGTAGACCTCACCGGCGGGATCGGTGGCAAAGGACACCACGCCCGAGGCGGGCACCACCGACGCCTCGGCCACCGGAACACCGGCGGCATCGGTACGCAGCACCCGCACGTCGGTGCCGCAGTTGTCGCCGAACAGATAGCGACCCCGCAGCGCCGGCATCGCCCGACCGCGGTACACGACGCCGCCCACGACGGCGCAGCGATCCACATGCGGGTACTCCCACACCGGATCGGTGGTGCCCGCCGCCGCCGGGCGGCTCAGCAGGGGGTGGCGGCCCTCGCGGCGATTCCACCCGAAGTCGAACCCCGCGGCTCGCAGGGGGACTCGGTCGATCTCCTCGTAGTGGTCGCCGCCAACGTCGCCGATCCACAGGGTCTGGCTCGCCGGATCGATCGACCAGCGCCACGGGTTCCGCAGCCCCCGATGCACAACGGTGGCGGCACCGGTACGTAGATCGAGGTGGAGGAACTTGCCGAGCAACGACGCCGGGTTCCGGGCGACGTCGCCCGCGCCGGCGTCCAGTCCCCCGCCGTCGCCGGTACCCAGCCACAGGGCGTTCTCTCCATCGAAGACGACATGCCCGCCGTTGTGCTCGGGGTGCTGCTTGGCCAGGGAGAACACGTTGCGGCGGTGGACCATGTCGAGGCCGCCGTCGGCGGTGACGGGGACGAGGTCGACGCGCAGCGCGCTGGTGCGGTCGGTGAAGCTGAAGGCGGCTCGCGTGCCATCAGGCGTCACCGCGATGTCGAGCAACCCCTGCTCGGTCCCGTTGGCCAGTTCGGCGGCGATGTCGGCCACGGGCACCGGCGTGGCACCGTCGGCCACCCGCAGGACGGATCCGCCCAGCGTGGCGACGAGGAACTGACCGGGCTGGCGCGGAAGGAAGGCGACGGCCACCGCGCCTTCGGTGGCGGTCATCTGGTGCAGCGCCATGCGGGGCAGGTTCGGGTCGAGCGGCACCGTGACTGCGGACGCCGCAGTAGCCGGCGGCGTCGTCGTCGTCGTTCTCGGCGCAGCGGCGAGCGGGCGCGTGGTCCTGAAGCCGGATCGCACGGCGAGACCGAGGCCGGCGACCAGCAGAACGGCACCCATCGCCAGCGGCACGATGCCTCGACGCACCGGACGGCGGCTCACGTGGAGCTGTGGCGACGGCTCACCGCGCGCCTCCCGCTGCTCGGTTCGCCCACCGTTGTCGAAAGGTGGCGACGCCCGACCACGGGCCTCGCGCTGCTCGGTTCGCCCACCGTTGTCGGGGTAGCGGGGCGGAGTGTCGCGGGGTCAGCGGCTGGGCAGGGCGGCGACGGCGGTGCCGGCCACCTTCAGCTCGCCGTTCTGGTTGGCGAGCTCCACCTCGAGGTCGACGAGGTTCTCGCCCTCCTCCTTGCGCTTGGCCGTCACCGTGATCTTGGAGGTGAGGGTCTCGCCGGGCCACGTCTGCTTGGTGAAGCGCACCTTGAAGTTCTTGAGGTTGCCGACCCCGACGTAGTCGGTGATGGCCCGGCCCAACAGGCCCATGGCGAACATGCCGTGCCCGAAGACACTGGGGAGGCCGGCCTCCTTGGCCTTCACCTCGTCGTGGTGCATGGGGTTGAAGTCGCCCGATGCGCCGGCGTACATCACGAGGTCGGTGCGGGTGAGCTCGTGACTCACGACCGGTCCGGCGTCACCCTCGTTCACGTCGTCGAAGAACAGCTTTGCCTCAGCCATGGGGCCGCAGCATAGACGCCTCGACTGATACCCGTGTCAGCTCCCGATCGAGGGCGTGGGGACGGTGACGCGGTAGGCAAACACGCCGCTGGCCGGCGACAACGGGGACGCTCCCAGGAAGGCATCGGCGGCGCTGGCCCCGAAAGCCTTGAACTCGGCGTCGGTGGTGCGGGTACCGGTCCCGAAGTACACGCTGTCGCCCACCGGCACTGCGGCTGAGGACGGTGCACCGAGGGTGGGGCTGCTCGAGAGCACCACACCGGTGTCGGCGTCGAAGGCCATGATCTGCAGGTCGAAGGTGGAGGGCACCATCACCACGCCGTTGGCGTAGGTGGGATGCCCGTAGCTCTGACGGCTGAGCGGTGAGCGCCACACCAGGGTGCCGGTGGCGGCGTCGATGGCGTGCAGTGAGAACATCCGGCCCGGATCACGGGCGAGTGTCGTGTCGAAGTTGGCGGCCGTCGGGAAACCGGCGACCGGCTGGGCCACCGGAGTGGAGATGGCGGTGGTCACGAAGATGGTGTCCTGGGGGGTGCCGTGGTGATCGGTCACCTTGCCCACGGCGGGGACGCCGATCACGCCACCCACCGCGAAACCGGGATCGGCGTGGCCCGACTCACCCACATGATTCGACCACACCAGGTCTCCGGTGGGGCTGCTGCTGTGGCGACGAAGGGCGTAGTACCAGCCATCCTTGCTGCCGACCCCGACGAGGCCGTTGGGCAGGAGGTTGGGCGACGAGCCGAAGTCGTCATCGGTGTTGGGGCCAAAGGGCCGGGGCGGCTCGAAGCGCCATTGCATCGAACCGGTGGCGAGGTCGAGGGCCCACACGTCCTCGCCCGCGGTGGTCTCGGGATGGCCGCAGGAGCCGGTGCCGAAGAAGATCTGCCCGCCGGCCCAGTCGACTGCGGGTGAGCCCCACACGCTGGCGCAACCGAACCCGGTGCCCGAGCCGTAGGTCAGCATGTCGGCGCCGTTGTAGACACCCGTGTCACCGGGTTTCACCGGGTTGCCGGCGGCGGCCTCGGGATCGAACTTCCACTGGGGGTCGAGGGCGTAGCCGCTCGCGCCCTGGCGGTGCAGGTTCAACTTGATGACCCCGGTGCGGCCCACGTTGGCGTCGTTGTGGACGTCGATGCCCACCACGACATCGACCGAGCCGTTGCCGTTGACCCGCACGTTGGGAGAGGTCTCGATCTCGACCTGTTGGCCCGCGGAGGTGCCGCTGCAGCGGCCGGTGCCGGCATTGCGCACGTCGAGGCACGCCTCGGCCACGGGCGCCAGCGTGTCGCCGTCGAGGGCGTAGAGCGTGGCACCGCCGCCGAAGAGCACGATCGAGCGGCCGTCGTAGTCGACGACGGCCGCGCTCGACACGATGCGACCGAAGGCCACGCCGTTGGTGTCGGTGATCTGGAACGTGTGCTCGGGGGCGGCATTGGGCCCGGACTCGGCGTTGAAGGAGTAGAAGTTCCCGGCCCAGTCACCCACGTAGACGTGCCCGTTGGCCACCGCCGGCGAGGCAGTGACCGAGTCGTTGGTCTTGAACCCCCACTTCGGGGTCAACGACGGAGCCGAGAGCCGGTTCAGCGTGGAGCAGCCGTCGAGTGCGGCACCGCTGTGGCCGCTGTCGTGGCCGAACTGGGTCCAGTCGCAGCTGTCCGGTGCGGACGAGCTCGCCTCGGCCCGGGGGGCGAGAGTGAGAGCGGAAGCGGCGAGGGCCACGACCCCGACGGTGGTGGCGAGACGGCGACGGCGCATGACGAGAACTCCTGGGTGCGGGTGAGGTGCGACGAAAGGGACGTGTAGTGCGGTGCTGCGGTGTGCCGGTGCTGCGGTGCCGGTGCGGTGCCGGTGCAGCGGTGCTGCGGTGCCGGTGCTGCGATGCAGCGGGTGCTCGACGTGGTGAACGCCGCCCCGGCGGGGGCGAGGCTCACCGCGCCGCTCGGGTGCCCGGACGAACCGGGCACCCGAGAACGCGTTGCTTGCTCAGTCGCAGGCCGGGTTGGCGGCGTCGACCTGACCGGCACCGTTGGTGACGGGCGAGGCGGGGGCCGCGGGCATGCCGGACTGGCCACCGACGATGACGCCACAGCTACCGGCGTAGGCGCCGACGAGCGGGTACGGGCCGATGGGCGAGCCCTGGGGATCGGGATCCTCGTAGACGCTCACACCGGGGTCGGCATGCACTTCCCCTTCCTTGGCATCCCACGCAGCGATACCGCCAGGGCCGCACTTGGATTCGTCGATGGAGCCGCCGCAACCCTTGGGGTCCCATTCCTTGCCCTCGTAGTCGGCCGCGTTACGGCTGCCATCACCTGTGCCCTGGTGGATGGTGCGGCGCTGAGTCTGCACGTTCTCGCAGATGCCGTCGGCGCACGACCCGACACCGGCATCGACCGGCGCGTGATGGGTGAACAGGTACTGCGCGTCGCCCGCGGTGAGGGCCGCAAACCAGGCCTCCGCGCCGCCCGGGGTGGCGTTGAACTGCACGCCGCCACCATCGGAGGGACCGTGGTGCGCGGCGTTGGTGGAGCCGTCGTGCTCGCCGCCGTCGAGGTTGTCATCGGCCCCGAAGTACACGCGCATGCCGGTGGTGGGGTCGATGAAGCTGTCGTCGTTCTGGTTGTAGAAACCGGGGTTGGTCTCGGTCCGGACGTCGTGGCCGAACTGTCCCTCGGGGGTCTGCATCACGCCGACTCGGGCGAGTTCGTGGCCGGCGCCGCGACCATCGGACACGTACAAGGTGACCGTCTGGCAATCGGGCTCGGCAACGTCCCCGTTGACCGTGTCTTCAGCCTGGCCCGAGCAGCGCTGGTCCTCAGGGTTGTAGTTGCCGTCGGACACGGCGAAGGCCGCGCCGGCGAAGGTGAGCGTGAACACGCCGGCTGCGGCCGCCGCGGCTATGCGTCGAGTACGAATCAATGAACTTCCTCCCGGTAGCGAAACCTGACCCGCATGTCAGGTTCCGTGAACGGTAGGAGGTTTCGACGAAATGTCTGATTTCTCCTGCCTGGGAGAGGAAATTCCCTCGTCTCAGGAGAACAGCAGGTCAGCCAAGGCGTCGCGGTGGTCGGCGGCAGTGCCCAGCAGGTGCTCCCCCGCATACGCACGGCGGGTGAACAGGTGCAGATCGTGCTCCCACGTGAAGCCGATACCGCCGTGCAACTGCATGGCGCCCTTGGCCGCTGCGGTGGCGGCGTCGCCGGCCTCGGCCTTGGCGATGTGGGTGGCCCGGCGCCAGTCGGGATCGTCCTCGTCGAGACACATCGCCGCCCAGTAGACGGCACTCGTGGCGCGCTCCAGACCGAGCGCCATGTCAGCCAGACGGTGCTGCACGGCCTGGAACGATCCGATGGGCACGTCGAACTGCACCCGCTCGGTCACATACGCCACGGTGCGCTCCAGCAGGGCACGGCCCGTGCCCACCAGGTCGGCCGCCACCGCCACCGACGCCCGCGCCGACCAGCGCTCCAACGCCTCGGGCGCCAGCGTCCCCGTTGCCGCAGTGTCGAGCACACGGGTGTCGAGTGCGAAGGGATGGCGGGTGAAGTCGATGTAGCCCATGGGGGTCGCGCACGGCACGGGGGCGACCACCTGGATGCCGCCGTCGCCCACCACCGCCACGGCACCCGCCTGGTCGGCCTCGAGCACGAAGGTGCGCCGGGGGTCGTCGTTGGGAACCCAGCGACCGTCGGTGCCGGCCACCGCGACGGTCATCGCCAACTCGCCGGCGGCCACCCGGTCGGCCAGCGCGGCGATCCCGGCGGCGTCGTCGAGCACGCCGGCATCGCGACCGGCCCCGGACCCACCCTCGCCACCGGTGACCGCGGTCCCGGTCGAGCCCGCTGCGGCCCGCAACAGGGGTAGGGCAAGCGCGGCGGAGACGAAGAACGTGCCGGGGGCCAGAGCGGCGCCGTGTTCCTCCAGGAACAGGCACAGGTCGACGAGTGCACCGTCGCCCAACACCACCCAGTCGCGCAGGTGGGCCTCCAGGGGCGCCACTGCCGCCGGGTCATCCATGCAGGCCCGCACGAGGCTCATGGGGCACTCGCGGCGGAACAGGGCCCGAGCGGTGTCGCGCAGCAGGATCTGCTCGTCGGTGAGGGTGAAGTCCATCAGTTCGCCCCACGGGGGAGGCCGAGGATGCGGGTGGCGATGATGTTGCGCTGTATCTCGCTGGTACCCCCGGCGACGGTGCTGGCGAAGCTGATGAGGAACGACTCGTTCCAGCGGCCGGCCTGTTCGCCCCACTCGGGGTCGGCCACGGCGCCGAACGGACCCTGCAGTTGCATCCCCAACTCGTAGAGCTCCTTGCCCATCTCGCTGGCCGCCAGTTTCAGGTAGGAGTGCTCGGGGGCCGAGCTGCCCTGGGCGAAGGAGGCGAACCCCTTGTAGCCCAGGGCCCGCAGCGAGGCGACCCGGCCGTAGGCGGTGGCCAGGGTGCGTCGCACGCCGGCGTCGCCGTCGAGACCCCGGCGACGGGCCATGGCCAGGAGGTCGTCGACGGCCTGTTGCGCGGCCGCCACCGATTGCACCCACAGGCCGCCGCGTTCGTGCGCCAGCGAGCCCATCGTGATGCGCCACCCACCGTTGAGCGGGCCCACCAGCCGGTCGGCGGGTA
The DNA here is from genome assembly GCA_031376015.1 of Acidimicrobiia bacterium. Classification (GTDB taxonomy): domain Bacteria; phylum Actinomycetota; class Acidimicrobiia; order Acidimicrobiales; family JACDCH01; genus JANMIX01. Next base: position 12,275 of record JANMIX010000754.1, read on the forward strand.
CGGCCACGTCGGTGAAGAAGACCTCGGCGAATTCCGACGCACCCGTGAGGTGCCGCAGTGGGCGCACGTCCACGCCGGGGGTGTCCATGTCGATGATGAGGACGCTGATCCCCTTGTGCTTGGGGGCCTCGGGGTCGGTGCGGACGTAGCAGAAGCACTTCTCGGCCAGGGACGCATACGACGTCCACACCTTCTGGCCGTTGACGATGAACTGGTCACCGTCGCGTACGGCCCGGGTCGACAGCGCCGCCAGGTCGCTGCCGGCGCCCGGTTCGCTCATCCCGATGCACCACACCGTGTCACCGCGCACGGCGGCGGGTGCCAGCGCTCGCTGCGCGTCGTCCCCGAACTCCAGCAGGCTGGGGGCCACGATGGCGTAGCCGGGGAACTGCAGGCTGCGGGGCAGGTGGCGGCGGGCCAGTTCCTCCATGTAGAGCAGCGTCTGGCGGGGCGTGGCGTTGCGGCCGCCGAGCTCGGGCGGGTAGCCGGGCACCATCCAGCCGTGATCGAACAGCGTGGCCTGCCACCGCCGGGCCCAGTCGGGCACGATGTCCTCGCCCGCACCGGAGGTCATGAAGTCGCCGGTGCGACCGGCCGCCTCCGGGGGTACGTGCTCGTCGAGGAAGGCGGCGAACTCGGCCCGGAAGGCCTCGTCGTCGTCGGACCAGGCCAGCTTCACGCGCCGAAACCGCCCTGCGACAGGTCGATCGCCCGGGCCGACCGGTCCGCGTTCTGCCCCGGCATCATTCCGGCGAGGGGAAGAAGAAGGGCGGGATGCTGCCGTCGCTGCGAGCCAGGAGGCCGGCCTTGGCGGCGTCGACCGAGTCGAGCGTCCATTCCTTGTCGCTGGTGGCCTCGGTGAGCGGGCGCCATCCCTGCAGCAACTGCACGATGCCTCCCTGCACCTTCACCACCTGCCCGCTCAGGTCCGACGCCAGATCCGACGCCAGCCAGCAGGCCACGGCCGCCACGTTCTCGGGGGCGAAGCGGTCGAACCCGGTCTCATCCGGCTTCATGTGGTCCCCCGCGATCGCTTCGGTGAGCCGGGTGCGGGCCACCGGGGCGATGCAGTTGACCCGCACGCCGCTGCGCTCGAGTTCGCGGGCCATGACGATGGTGAGCGACGCGATGCCGGCCTTGGCCGCCGCGTAGTTGGCCTGGCCGGCGTTGCCGTACAGCCCCGACTCGCTGGCGGTGTTGACGATGGCGGCACCCACGGGCTGGCCGGTCTCCTTGGCCTTGGCTCGCCAGTAGGCCGCCGCGTGACGGCTCACGCAGAAGTGGCCCTTGAGGTGCACGCCCACGACGAGGTCCCACTCGTCCTCGTCCATGTTGAAGCTC
>JANMIX010000773.1:0-3660 GCA_031376015.1 Acidimicrobiia bacterium
CCCGGATCAGGCCGCGGGCCCCCCCCACCCCGTCGGCCTTGGCGGTGACGCACCCCGGCCCGCGGGCGACTATCGGGGGGGTGGGGCCCCCCGCCGCCGCGGAGGCGGCGGCGTCGAGGGCAGGGCGCACGTGGGTGCCCACGGTGCGGGGCCCGCTCAACCACAGCACCGAACCGTCGGCCAGGGCGCCCGCCATCTGCAACATCCGAGGACCCATGGCGGCCAGCAGCACGGTCGGCGGTGCCACCGACGCGTTGCCGCCCAGGTTCTCGACCTCGGCCGACCAGATGTCGCCCTCGAAGGAGACCGACCGTTGCGACAGGGCCGGCAGCAGCACCGAGAGGTACTCCTCCATGTGCTTGGCCGGGGTGGCGAAGGGAATCTTGAGCGTGCCCTCGACGGAGGAGCGGTGCGCCAACCCGATGCCGAGCGCCACCCGGTTCCCGGTGGCGTCCTGGGTCGTGAGGGCCTGGCCCGCCAGCATCAGCGGATGACGGGGCCAGGTGGGGATCACCGCCGTACCCAACTCGATCGTCGTCGTCCGCGAGCCCATCATGGCCATCACCGTGAGAGCGTCGGGCACCAGCAGCTGGGCCATCCAGTAGGAGGCGAACCCCGCGGCTTCGGCCTCGGCGGCATGGTCCACCATCTGGGCGACGGGCGCGCCGAGCGCGATGAGCGTGGAGCCGTTGATCCCAATCTTCATAGGCGCATCATGCCCGCTGACGCGGGCACGGGCTCAGGAGGCGGAGCGGCCCAAGGTCACGGCTGCTTCGCGATGGAGGCGGCCGAAGTTGTAGTAGGCGGCGCAGGCACCCTCGCTGCTCACCATGCAGGTGCCGATCGGGGTCTCCGGCGTGCATCCCGTGCCGAACACCTTGCACTCCCAGGGCTTGATCACACCCTTGAGCACCTCGCCGCACTGGCAGGCCTTGGGGTCCGCCACGCGGACACCGGGCACGGAGTAGAGCAACTCGGCGTCGAAGTCGGCGAACTCGGGTCGCAGTTTGAGGCCGCTCTGGGCGATGAACCCGAGACCCCGCCACTCGAAGTGGGGTCGCAATTCGAACACCGAGGCGATGGCCGCCAGCGCCCGCGGATTGCCCTCGTGGCGGACCACGCGGGCGTACTGGTTCTCGACCTCGCAGCGCCCCTCCCGGAGTTGGGTGAGCAGCATGACGATGGCCTGGAGGATGTCGAGCGGCTCGAAGCCGGCGGTCACGAGGGGCTTTCCGTACTGCGCGGTCACGAAGCGGTAGGGCCGGTTCCCCACCACCGTGGACACGTGGCCCGGACCGAGGAAACCGTCGAGGCGCAGGTCGGGGGAATCGAGGATGGCCTTGAGCGGGGGAACGATGGTGACGTGGTTGGAGAACACGCTGAAGTTCGTGATGCCCTGCGCCTTGGCCCGGAGAAGTGTCACCGCGGTGGAGGGGGCGGTGGTCTCGAACCCGACGGCGAAGAACACGACCTTGCGGTCGGGGTTCTCCACGGCCAGCTTCAAGGCGTCGAGGGGGGAGTAGACGAAGCGCACATCGGCCCCGCGGGCCTTGGCCTCCAGCAGGTTCCCGTGGCTACCGGGGACGCGCATCATGTCGCCGAAGGAGGTGAAGATGATGCCGGGTGTCTCGGCCACCGCGATGGCGTCGTCGACGCGTCCCATCGGGATCACGCACACCGGGCAACCCGGGCCGTGGACCAATTCCACCGTCGGCGGCAACACGTGCTCGATGCCGTGCCGGTAGATCGTGTGGGTGTGGCCGCCGCACACCTCCATGAACTTGTGGTGGCGATCGCCGGCCAGGACCTCGATGCGTTCGAGGAGTCCCCTGGCGGCGACAGGATCGCGGTACTCGTCGACGAAGCGCACCCTCAGACCCCCGACCCGGAGGGCAGGTCCGACCCCACCGCGCCGTCGCCGTCGCCCGCCGCCGTCGAGCCCAGCAACGCCTCCATCTCCTCGGTGAACGCGGTGCCCATCAAGTGCAGCGAGGCCAGGGCCTCGGCCGCTTCACGCTCGTCGATGAGTGCCATGGCGAAACCGACATGGATGAGAACCCAGTCGCCGACGCGCACGTTGTCGTCCTCGAGCAGGCCGATGTTGATGACGCGGCCGACACCGCTCACATCCACGCGGGCGAGGTGTTCGTGGTCGAGCATCTCGACCACCTGACCGGGGATGCCAAGGCACACGGTCATCCCTCCTTTCGGGCGTACACGTCGATATCGATGCGTACCTCGGGATCCACCTTCAGCAGGAGGATCTTGGGTGGTTCCATGCCGAACTCGCGGATGTCGAACATCGACCCGCCGGTGATGTGCAGGGTCCCGCCGTCCAGTTCCTCGAACTCCAGCACGTCGGAGTGGGCGCAGGTCACGCCCCGGAAGGTGACGTCGCCGGCCACGAGGTAGCCCTTCGATCCGGGCACAACGGTGACCGAGCGCAAGGTGCCCTCGATGCGCGGATGGCGTCGGGCATCGATACGCCGCTGCAACTCACGGTCCTGCAACGGGTTGCCCGACCGCAGCCGGTTCACCGGCAGCGAGATCTCCCCCCGTAGCGGCGCGCGCGGCTCGACGCGGCCGTCCTCGAGCACGATGTCCAGCACTCCGGTCAACCCGAGGGTCTCGGAGTGGATGGGATGCAAGCTCGAGCGAGCGTTGACGATGACCTTCGAGCGGTCCGGTTCCAGCACATAGCGAGGCAATGAGCGCTACATCTCCCTGATCTTGAGGTAACGGGCAACATCCGGCCATGACTTCACTGCAACACTTCCGATGAGCGCGAGACCTCCGAGCAGGAACAGACGGCGAATGATGGTCATGCGGGCACTCCTCCCAGATTGACGATGACTTCGGACACCAACTCGACGGCGGCATCGACGGCCGCCGCCACCGGGGCGGACAGGCCGATGCCCTCCGCGAGCGACGACGGCTGGCAGCCGATGACCCGCACCGTGCGCACCGAGCCGCCCAGGCTGTCGAGCATGTCGAGCACCGCGCCGGGGCTCACGGAGTGGGCGTCGAGCGCAGGCCCCGCCGGTGCCTCCCCGGTACGGCTGGGCTCGAACACCACCAGCGAGCCGGGCGCGTCGTCGAGGGGCATGGCGTCGACGAGCACCAGGGCGTCGTAGCCGTCGAGGAGTTCGTAGGCCAGATGCAGGCTGCGGATGCCCACGTCGAGCACCCTGACCCCTTCTTGTCGGGCCAGCGGTTCGTCGAGGAGGCGCCGCGCCACCTCGACCCCGAAGCCGTCGTCGCCCAGGAAGATGTTGCCGATGCCGGCGACCAGGATCTTCGGGCCGGGGTTCACTGCGCCCGCTGCCTCGGTGCCACCGAGAGCACCTCGATCTCGTCGGGTGCGAAGAAGTGGTGCCGGCCTTGCCAGGCGAAGTCGACCTCGTCCTCGGGGTCACCGACGCTGACGGCGATGTGCACGGTGCCGTCGACGTCGTGGAACACGCCGGCGACGGAGGCCTCCAGTCCGTCGAGGAAAAAGTCCTGGGCGTCGGCCCGGTGCGAGGGGCGCAGCACGACCCGCGCCCCCTTGCCCACCAAGTGTTCTCCGACCAGCACGGTGTCGGTCCACGGGTCGAAGGACCCGTCGACGTCGGGATCCCACCACGGCTGCTCCGCGGTGGGATCCGTCGGCCCGGACGC
>JANMIX010000783.1:0-1927 GCA_031376015.1 Acidimicrobiia bacterium
CGACCAACCTGGTCATTGAGCTCGGCGCCGTGCTGCTCATCCTGATGGGGTGGCAGTTCGCCGCAGCGGAGTTCATCGGCGGGCCCATCATGATCATCCTGCTGGCGCTCTTCGGCGGCTACGTGCTGCGCGGCAAGCTCGTGAGCGACGCGCGGGATCGCCTGCAGCAGGGGGTGGTCGGCGAGCACGACCACGCCGCCATGGTCGGTGTCTCCGAGGAGCGCCAGAACGAACTGGAGCACGCCCCTTGGCGGGAGAAGCTCACCTCCAAGGCGGCATGGTCCGATGCCGCGAGCTACACGATGGCCGACATCACCATGCTCCGGAAGGAGTTGGTGATCGGCTACGTGGTGGCCGGATTCCTCGCCGTCGCGGTGCCGATGCATTTCTGGAACGACGTGTTCCTGACCGGCCACGGGTTCTGGACCAGCGTCGAGAACGTCGTGGTGGGGCCGTTCATCGCCTTCATCAGCTTCGTGTGCTCGATCGGCAACGTACCGATGGCTGCCGCGCTCTGGCACGGAGGCATCAGTTTCGGTGGCGTGATCAGCTTCATCTTCGCCGACCTCATCGCATTGCCCCTGGTGCTCATCTACCGCAAGTACTACGGCCGCCGCCTCGCCGTGCGGCTCTTCGCCACGTTCTACGTCGTCCTGGCCGCCGCCGGCCTCATCGTGGAGGGCCTGTTCTGGGTCGTCGGCGCCATCCCCGAGTCACGACCCGAGACCATCGTCGAGACGAGCTTCGCCTGGAACTACACCACGTTCCTGAACATCGCCTTCCTCGCCGTGTTCGCCGGCTTGTACTGGCTGCACCGCAACCGCGCCCGCTACGGCGGCGGACACGGCTACGCCATCGACCCCGTGTGCGGGATGCAGGTCCAGACGGCGAACGCGCCCGCCAAGGCCAGCCACGACGGATCGACCGTCTGGTTCTGCTCCGACCGCTGCCGCGAGCGCTTCGAGGCCGACCCCGGCCGCTACCTCAACGACACCGCACCCAGACACCACCACTGACCCTTTGGAGCCCAACCCATGTCCACCCGACGACCCGGGCTGATCGCTCTTGCAGGCCTCACCCTCCTCACCGCTTCCTGCGGCAGCAGTTCAACCACCCCCGCCGCCAACTCCGGTGCCCGGACCATCGAGATCGACATGTACGACATCGGGTTCAAGCCCGACCACGTCAACGTCCACGATGGCGAGTCGATCCGCTTCGTATTCCACAACTCGGGCGCCATCTCCCACGACGCCTACATTGGCGACGAGGCGGCCCAGATGGACCACGAGATGGCGATGAGCTCCGGCGCCGGCATGCACCACAGCGGCGGTGACGCCATCACCGTCGAGCCTGGCGCCTCGGGAGAGCTGACCCACACTTTCCACGCCGGCGACCACGTCGTCATCGGCTGCCACCAGAGGGGCCACTACGCCGGCGGCATGAAGCTCGCCGTCGACCTCGGATGACATGAACCCGCGCACGCTGCCCGGCGCCTCCTGTGGCCATGGAGGCGCCGAGGCCACCATCGAGCTCACATGACCGGCATCGGAGCAGGGCGTCCAGCTTTTGAGAGCCCGAGCATGAGCGCGCCAGCGGTCCCGGCGCTCCCCCCTGGCGCACCGGGACCACTCCCCCGCGGCGGACCGCGACCAACTAGGCGACGGTGATCGCCTGGTCCAGGTAGACGTCCTGGATGGCGTTCAGCAACTCGATGCCTTCCTGCATCGGGCGCTGAAATGCCTTCCGCCCGGAGATCAGACCGGTGCCCCCGGCGCGCTTGTTGATCACGGCGGTTGTCACGGCCTCGGCCAGGTCACCCTGGCCCTTGGACTCACCGCCGGAGTTGATGAGCCCCATGCGGCCCATGTAGCAGTTCGCCACCTGCCACCGGGTCAGGTCGATCGGATGATCGGTGCAGAGCTCCTCG
>JANMIX010000785.1:0-4115 GCA_031376015.1 Acidimicrobiia bacterium
GCTCTGGTCGATCGACAACCGCCGGGTGCCGCCGTCGGCCGATTTGACCTCCACGGTGCGCAGGTCCGTGAGCATGTCGTCGCGCGGCGAACGGTCGCGCTCTTCGAGCTGGCCGATCAGGTAGTCGCGCAGCTCGTTGCCGGCCTTGAAGGCAATCTCGTTCATCATTCCCACGTCGGGCTCGATGTGGAAGAGCGTGTCGATCAACTCGTGCACATGGTGCTGATCTTCGATGGGCACCCCCAGCAACGAGGCGATCACCATGGCCGGGAGCTTGGCTGCGAAGTCCTGCACGAAGTCGAAGCCGTTCTTGCCCTCCTGGGCGTCGAAGAAGGCCACGCACAACTCCCGCACCCGGTCCTCCAGCGCGCTGACCCGCCGCGGGGTGAACGCCCGGGACACCAACGCCCGCAACTCGGTGTGCTCCGGCGGGTCGAGGAAGATGATCATGGCGTCGGCCCGGTACTCCTTGGCGGCCATGATCTCGAGCACGGTGCCGTGCGCGGAACTGAACAGGACCGGTTGCTTGGACGCCCACTCCACGTCGGCGAAGCGGCTCAGAGCGTAGAAGTCGAATTTCTCGTTGTGGTACACCGGCGCCTCGTCACGCAGGTGTGCCCACACGGGGTACGGGTCGTCGTCGATCTCGGTGTCGAACGGATCCCAGTACGGCTCTTGCATGCACCCTCCCCTACCCCACAGCGCGCTTCGGACCCGCCGCTGATAATCACCCAAACCTAGTTCAGCGGATTGAGGTCGGATTCAGACAGGTACGCGCGCGTTGACTACCGTCGTCGGAAAGGAGGGGCGCACATGGGTGATGGCATGGACATCGATCTGGTCTCGGGCGAATTCTGGGGACGGAACCCGCAGGCGGAACTGCGATGGCTCCGCGAGAACCGCCCGGTGTTCTGGGACGAGCGCAACGAGATCTGGGGCATCGCCCGCTACGACCACCTCAAGGAGATCGCCACCCGGCCCACCGTGTTCTCCAACGCCGGGGGGATCCGCCCCGACTCCGGCCCGATCCCGATGATGATCGACATGGACGACCCTGCCCACCTGCGGCGGCGCATGCTGGTCAACAAGGGCTTCACCCCTCAGCGTGTCCGCGACCGCGAGCCCCGCATCCGCCAGATCGTCAACGGGCTCATCGACCGGTTCTGCGAGCGGGGTTCGTGCGATTTCGTGCTGGAGTTCGCGGCCTGGTTGCCCCTGGTGGTGATCGGCGACTCGCTGGGAGCCGAAGCCACCGACCATCCCGATCTGTTGCGCTGGTCTGATGACCTCATGCGGGGCCAGGGCTCCTCCGACGAGACGCTCGTGCTCAAGATGATGGAAGCCTTCGCCGGCTACGAGGCCTACATCAGCGGGGTCATCGCCAAGCGCCGCCAACAGGCCACCGAGGATCTCATGAGCGTGCTGGTGCACGCCGAGGTCGACGGCGAATCGCTGGCGGACGACGAGTTGGTGCACGAATCGCTGCTGCTGCTCATCGGTGGCGACGAGACCAGCCGTCACGTCATCACCGGTGGCCTGTACCAACTGCTCTCCAACCGTTCCCAGTGGGAGCAGTTGCAGGCCGACCGCTCGCTCATCCCCGGCGCGGTGGAAGAGATGCTGCGCTGGGTCAGCCCCATCAAGAACATGGCCCGCACCGCCACCGAGGACGTCGAGTTCCACGGCGAGACCATCCGCGCCGGCCAGAAGCTGTTGCTGCTCTACCCCTCGGCCAACCGCGACGACGCCGTGTTCGCCGACCCCGACACCTTCGACGTGACCCGTACCCCGAACGAGCACGTGGCCTTCGGATTCGGTCCCCACTTCTGTCTGGGCGCGGCACTGGCCCGGCTCGAGCTGACCGTCACCCTCGATGTGCTGCTCGACCGCCTCGGCGACCTGGAGTTGGCGGTGCCCGAGGAGCCGGAATTCCGTCCCGCCAACTTCGTGACCGGCTACGAGCACATGCCGCTCGTCTTCGGTCCCTCCGCGCCGGTGGGTGCCGCCGCGGGGGCACCGGCGTGAGCCCCGAGGGAATCGCCGGAAAGACCGCTCTCGTCACCGGCGGCGGCTCTGGCATCGGCCTGGCCACCGCGGCTCGGTTCGCGGCCGACGGTGCCCAGGTCACCATCTGCGGACGCACCGAGCAGAAGCTCCTCGACGCGGCGGCCGCCATGACGGTGGGTGAGGGCGGGTCGATCCGCACGATCGTGGCCGACGTGACGGTCGAGGAACAGGTGGCGGCCGCCATCGCCTTCGCCGCCGAGCCCACCGGGGGTCTCGACATTCTCTTCGCCAACGCCGGAGGCTCATTCCACATCGGCCCGTTCGCCGAGGCCGACGCCGGCGCCATCCGGGCCACCGTCGATCTGAACCTGGTGGGCACCGCGTTGTGCATCAAGCACGCGGTACCGGCCATGCGCGCCGCGGGCGGAGGCGCCATCGTGGGCATGTCCTCGGGCGCCGGGCACTTCCCGCACCGGTACCTCTGGGCCTACGGCGCGTCCAAGGCCGGCATCGAGATGCTGTGCCGCAGCGCGGCCGACGAGTTGGGCGCCGATCACATCCGCGTGAACTGCGTGCAGCCCGGCATCGTGGACGACGAATTGATGTCCTTCATCACCGCCGGCGGCGCGCTGCTCGACGACTACCTGGCCAACATGCCCGTGTCGCGCCTGGGCCAAGTGGACGACATCGCCTCGGCGGTGCGGTTCCTGGCCGGGCCCGAGTCGAGTTGGATCACCGGCGCCTGCCTGCCGGTGGACGGCGGCCACCACCTGCGCAAGGGCGCCGACTACAGCCTGCTGTTCGGCTGAGGGCGGCGCCGGCCTGTTCGGCCCGCCCGTCAGCCCTCGAAGGGACCTTTGCCCATCTGATCCCGCACGGTCACCACGGCCGGGTTCGTCAAGGACCGGCGCTGCCAGTTGGCACCGTCGACCACCAGGGTGTGGCCGGAGATGAACCGCGCGTAGGGCGACGCCAGGAATGTGGCGGCCCAACCCAACTCGCGCAGGCGGCCCACCCGCATGGCGGGCTGGCAGGCATCCTTCTCGTTGGTGCGGGCCAGGTTGCTCTGGATGTCGGCCGTCATGTCCTCGTGCGGGAACAACCCGGGCACCAGCCCGTTGACCTGGATCCCATACGGCCCCCACTCCACCGCCAGTGTCTCCACCATGTTCTTGACGCCCGCCTTGGCCGCCGCGCTGTGGGCGAAGCCGGGCCCACCGGTCCACGCGTAGGACGCCCCGATGTTGACGATGGATCCCGGGGTTCGCGCCGCCAGGTGCCGGCGAGCGAACTCGCGGGAACAGAAATAGGTGCCATTCAGCGTGATGTCCACCACCGTCCGCCATGCGTTGGGGGACATGTCCTCGGCCGGTACCGGGAAGTTGGCGGCGGCATTGTTGATGAGGACCCCGGGCATCCCGAAGGCGTCGGTGGCGGCATCGAAGGCGGCGGCGATCTGGTCGGGCTCGCGGATGTCGCAGGCCACGGTGCACACGGGCGCGCCGATCGCCTCCATGGCGGCCCGGCCGGCTTCGAGGTGCTCCTCCTTGCGGCTGGCGATCACGACGGACGCTCCCAGCCGGGCGAACTCGGTGGCGGTTGCCTTGCCCAGGCCGGTGCCGGCACCGGTGAGGAAGACGCTCACGCCATCGAAGGTGCCCGCCGGCAGGGCCGAGGTACCCGGCTCGGGTGGCTCGGGCAGGCCGATGATCGGGTCGGGGGTCGGCATGTGGTTCAGCTCCCGGTGTAGTTGGGGTCGCGATTCTCGGCTCGGGCCGCACGGAATTCGGCCATGTCGTCGCTGCGGCTGATGAACGTCTGGGCGATGAGTTCCTCGGCCATCGAGGACCGCACCTCGCCCTGGGACAGGTGGCCCAGGACCCGGCGCGCCATCTTCACCGTGACTGCCGGCGCCGACGCGATCTTGGTGGCCATCTCCATCGCCGTGTCATCGAGCGCATCGGGTGCCACCACCCGGGAGACGATGCCGTGGGCATAGGCCTCGGACACGTCCATCGGCCGGCCGGTGAGCACGAGATCAGACGCCACACCGTGCCCGCAGATCTGGAAGATGCTCTAGCCTGGTTCCGGTCGCGGGAACGGCGATC
>JANMIX010000792.1:0-2775 GCA_031376015.1 Acidimicrobiia bacterium
GTCGTCTACGCCGGCGGCGCGTTCGGCCCGCCCGACGCGCAGGCACGACCGCGACAGCCGCTCGGCCCATCCCAGGGAGCCGACGTGCGCACCGGGGCGGGCCCGACCAGCAGCACGGCCCGCGACCACCGGGGCAACGGCACGACAGCGCCCGCGCACAAGCGGCCGATGATCCGGCATCCAGCGCCGAGCCGTCCCCTGACGGTGGTTGCGCCGGACACGGACGTGGCCGTCGTGATCTCATCCGACCCTCAGCCAGAGCCTGCTGCCAGCCCCCAGCCCGCACCCACACCCGGCGTCGGGTCAGGTGGCGGGCTGGTGATCGACCCGTCCTCAGGGACAGTGACGATCGTGCCTCCGAGCTTCGTGCCCGCGAGTGTGCCTCCGCTCGTCACAGTCCCTGTCGTCGGCACGGTCGCATGCGGCAACCTCGGGGTGTGCACGCCCATCGTGATCCCGCTGCCGCCGCTCCCCATCTTCCGGCTGTTCTAGCTGCCGCAGGACCAACGCGCCGTGGCGGTTCACCCCCGCGCGCCGGAGACGGGCCTGTACCCGTACCGCCGCGACGCATGTCTGCGTTGGTCACACTGGTGTCCGAGGGGGTGTCATCCGTCAGGACATCCCGGACTGATCTCTCAAGACATCCCGGACTCCTCATGCCGAGACCCGTGGAGTGTCGAAAGCCCGTCTGGTCATCACCGCTGTCGTCCTCGAGGGCCGTCCCGCTGCTGAGGTGATCGCCGACTACGGCGTCTCCCGGTCGTGGCTCTACGAGCTGCTCGCCCGCTACCGCGAGTTGGGTGAGGAAGCGTTCGAGCCGCAGTCCCGCCGGCCACACACCTCACCCACCGCCCTCCCCGCGGCCACGGTCGCGCTCATCGTGCGCCTACGCATCGAGCTCACCGAACAAGGCCTCGACGCGGGCCCAGCGACCCTTCGCTGGCACCTGCTGCACCACCACCAGCTCACCGTGTCGGACGCCACGATCGCCAGGACCCTGACCCGCGAGGGGCTCATCACCCCCGAACCGAAGAAGCGACCCAAGAGCTCCTACATCCGCTTCGAAGCCACCATGCCCAACGAGGGCTGGCAATGGGACTTCACCCACTACCCCCCTCGCCAACGGAACCGACACCGAGATCCTCAGCTGGCTCGACGACCACGCCCGCTACGCCCTCCGCCTGACCGCCCACCCCCGCGTCACCGGCCAACTCGTCCTGACGTCCTTCCGAGCCGCCGGCACCGAGAACGGCTTCCCCGCAAGCACCCTCACCGACAACGGCATGGTCTACACCGTCCGGTTCGCCACCGGCCGCGGCGGCATCACCGCCTTCGAAGCGGAACTTCGCGCCCTTGGCATCGTGCAGAAGAACTCCCGACCGAACCACCCCACCACCTGCGGCAAGGTCGAGCGGTTCCAGCAGACCCTCAAGAAGTGGCTCCGCGCCCAGCCCGTCCAGCCCACCACCATCGCCGAGCTCCAGCACCTGCTCGACACCTTCCGTGAGGAGTACAACGACCGGCGCCCCCACCGGTCCCTCCCGCACTCCGCCACCCCGGCAACGGCCTACAACGCCCGCCCGAAAGCCACTCCCAGCGACACCCCCAGCAGCCAGACCCACGACCGGGTACGGCACGACAAGATCGACAGCAACGGCAAGCTCACCCTCCGCGTCAACGGCCGCTTGCACCACATCGGCATGGGCCGAACCCTCGCCCGAACCCCCGTCCTGATGCTCATCCACGACCTCCACCTACGCGTCGTCGACGCAGCGACCGGAGACCTGCTCCGCGAGCTCACCATCGACCCCACCCGCGACTACCAACCCACCGGCCGACCCCGCGGGCCCGCAAAAACCAAAAAGACCGGACCCTGAGGGTTCGGCCTGTCCGGGATCTCGTGAGAGATCACACTGGTGTCCGAGGGGGGACTTGAACCCCCATTCCCATCACTGAGAACTAGCACCTCAAGCTAGCGCGTCTGCCAATTCCGCCACCCGGACAAGGGTGAGTCCGGGCTAGCCCGAACTGCGTTGCAGACTATAGCGGCAGCCACGACTAGCGTGCGGCGACATGAGCAGCACTGCGGACGAGGCCGTCGAGATCCTGCGGGACCTGATCCGGTTCGAGAGCGTCAACGACGGCACCGGGCGGGGGCCGGGGGAGCGGGCCGCCGCGGAGTACGTCGCGGAGAAGCTCGCCGAGGTCGGACTCGAGCCGCAGGTCTTCGAGTCGGCACCCAACCGCACCAGCGTCGTCACCCGGATGGAGGGTGAGGACAGCAGCCGCCCGGCGCTGCTCATCCATGGCCACCTCGACGTCGTGCCGGCCGAGCCCAAGGAGTGGACCTACGACCCGTTCGCGGCCGAGGTCGCGGACGGCTGCATCTGGGGGCGCGGCGCCGTCGACATGAAGGACATGGACGCGATGGTCCTGTCCATGGTGCGCGACCGGATGCGCACCGGCCGCAAGCCACCGCGCGACGTCGTGCTCGCCTTCGTCGCTGACGAGGAGGCTGGCGGCGTCTTCGGCGCGCAGTGGCTGGTCGAGCACCAGCCGGATCTGTTCGCCGACTGCAGCGAGGGGATCAGCGAGGTCGGCGGATTCAGCCTGACGGTCAGCGACGACGTACGGCTCTATCTGATCGAGACGGCCCAGAAGGGGATGGCCTGGATCCGGCTCACGGCCACGGGCACGGCCGGTCACGGCAGCATGGTCAACGACGACAACGCGGTCACGCGGCTGTGCGAGGCGGTTGCGCGGGTCGGCCGGCAC
>JANMIX010000810.1:0-2050 GCA_031376015.1 Acidimicrobiia bacterium
CAACAAGGTGGAGACGTTCGTGGGCAGCTTCGCCTCGGAGGTGGACGCGGCCCGCAAGCTCGTCAAGAACGAGGGCGACGTGGCCAAGACCGAGGTGAAGGATCAGCTCGGTGAGCTGCAGAAGTTCGCGGCCTCGGGCAAGACGCTGACCGATCTGACCAAGAAGGCCTCGCCCTCGGTGTTCTTCGTGTCCACGGTGGACGGCTCCGGTGCCCCCTCGGTGGGGAGCGCGTTCGTGGTGTTCGCCGACACTCAGCAGTCGTTCCTGCTCACTTCGTTCACCACCATCGCGGCGGCCACCCAGAAGCCGGCGCCGGCCGTCACGCTGCGCAAACAGGGCCAGGACGACCTGAAGGCCACGGTGTTCACCTGGGACGAGGCCCGCGACCTGGCGTTGCTCACCGTCCCCAAGCCGGGCCTGCCGGCGCTTCCCTGGGTACCCACGGGCGAGCAACCCGGACTCGGCGACCGGCTCTTCGCCCTCTCCGGGCTCGGCTCGGGTGGTTCCTCGGTCACCCAGGGTTCCGTGGCCGACATCTCCGCCGACGGCCTGCAGCACGACACCCCCGTCGGTCCTCAGAGCCAGGGAGGTCCGCTGCTCGACTCCGAGGGACGTGTGGTGGCGGTCGCCTCCCGGCGCTACTCCCCAGTGGGGTTCTCGACCGACGCCGTGTGGTTCGCCCCGCTGATCCGGATGTCGTGCGAGAAAGTGCTGCGCTGCCCGAACGGCGCCAAACCGACCGGCGGCTGACGCCGAACGATGGGCACCCCACCCTCAGTTGATAACCGGCGGTTGCGTCGTGCTGGTGTCGAAGACCGTGGTCGAGGTGGTGTCGGGCACGGTGCTGGAGGTGGTCGAGGTGGTCTGCTCGGGCGCCTGGGCCGACGGCTTCGCCGGGTCCTCCACGAACACCCCCACGAAGGGATCGCTGGGGTAGCGGGCCGGGCCGGGGTCGAAACCGCCCCGAGCCGCTCGGCGACGGGCGTCGGCGTACGAGGCGATGGGTGCCGGCTCGGCGAAATCGGTGACGGGCACGTCCTTGAGGACCGCCTTCATGTACCGCTGCCACGTCGAGGCCGGAATGGTCCCGCCGAACACCTCGCTGATCCCCTTGATGCCACGCAGGGGGCAGTTGCAATCGCGGTAGCCCATCCACACCGCCGTCGACAGCGTGGGGGTGAATCCGACGAACCACGCGTTGCCGAAATCCTGTGACGTGCCGGTCTTCCCCGCGGCCGGCCGGTCGATGCCCTTGCCGGCTGCGGTGCCGCTGATGAGGACCCCGCGCAGCACGTCGGTGACGTTGTCGGCGACGACCGGCTCGACCACCTTGTTCAGCTTCGGTGCGCCGCGGTTGTCGATGATCACCTTGCCGTCGTGATCGGTCACATATTCGATCGGGGTCGGTTCGGCACGCTGGCCATGGTTGGCGAACACCGAGAAGGCCGAGGCCATGTTGAGCGGCGACACCTCCACCGCACCGAGAGCCACCGACACTCCATGCTTGCGGGCGTCATACCGCATGGGCGCCCCCAACCCGTTGGCCATCTCCATGGCCTTGCGCACACCGACGGTCTGGATGAGCCGGCCGTACACGGCGTTGACCGACTTCCACATCGCGTACCGCAGCGGCAGATAGCCGTAGCTACGGAGATCGTCGTTGCGCACCACGGTGCCGTCGGGCAGGTTCAGCGTCGCCCCGGAGAACGAGGCGTCGGGGCTGATGCCCTGGGTCAACGCGGTGGTCAGCACGAACGGTTTGAACGAACTGCCGGGCTGGCGGACCCGCAGCGCGGTGTTCACCTGCGAGACCTTGAAGTCGCGCCCACCCACCATGGCCCGCACCTTGCCGGTGGGTGGTTCCACCGACACGACCGCCATCTCGATCCCGGGCTGGAGTCCTTCGGTGGAACGGTGCAACTCCTGCTCGGCCAAGGCCTGGGCGTTGGAATCGAGCGTGGTGTGGATCTCCAGGCCGCCGGCATCGAGCGTGGGGCAACTCGATTCGTCGGTGCATCCCGGCAGATGGGTGCCCAGCCACTTGCGCAC
>JANMIX010000008.1:0-5248 GCA_031376015.1 Acidimicrobiia bacterium
CATTTCGGTTCCAAGGAGATCCTCTATCGCGAGGTGTTCGAGGCCGCCATGGGGGATTGGTTCGAGCGGGTCGACAAGGCCGTCGCGGAGTCGGTGCTCGATGCCTGGGACAAGCTCGATCACGTGGTCACCGCCGCCTTCGGTTTCTTCCAGGCCAACCCCGAGTTCGTGCGCCTGCTGCGCCGCGAGGCCATCGACAACGGCAGTCATCTCGGTATCGACGTCGGCGCCACCCTTCGCCCGCTGGTGATGCAGGCGGCCGACTTCTTCCGCCGCGAGATGGACGCCGGGCGCTTCCGCCGGCACGACCCGGAGCAACTGGTGGTCACCGGGTACGGGGCCATCCTCAGCTACTTCAGCGACGTGTCGTTCCTGGTCGGGATCTTCCAGCGCGACCCGCTCTCGGAGGACGCACTGCAGGAACGGCTCATCCACATCCGGGAGTTCTTCCGCTCCGCGCTCGATCCCCGCGCCTGACCGGCGCGCCGGCGGATCTCGAACTCAGCGCTGGGACGCAGCCGCGAACAGCGACAGTGCCGCCCGGGCGAGGGCATCGATGGCGTTGCGATCCTCCATGATCGAGGACTCCTCGAACGTCCAGGTGCCGTCGGCGCGCTGACCCAGGATCGGCTGTACCCCGAACCGCGGCCCCATCACCGTCTTGTCGGCTCGGCGCAGGTGTGCCCACACCACGCTCACCCCGAAGGCGTGGTCGATCCCGGCGCGGATGTCGCCGCGGCGGGCCATGTCGACCAGCTTGAGCGCATCGAGACCCAGTCGGGCCTCGGCCCGCACCTGGGCGATCCAGTCGCCGACCTCGTCCTCGATGCCTGGCGCACCGCACGTCGCCGCCACCCCCAACCAGTCCCGAAGGGGCTGCACGTGTTCCCGATCGGCCGCCGGGTCATCGAGCCAGTCGACGGCTCGCTCCACCAACGCCTGGGGCACCGCGCCATCGCAGGCCTCCGCGAAGATCCGCCAGCTCCGCCGCTCGGCCTCCTCCACCCAGGCGGCGAGCGGATCCTCGCCGCAGGCGAAGGCGGCGACGGACGCGAGCGGCAGCAGGGAGGCCCGGGGCTGCACCATGGGGTTCGCCAGGTAGCCGCCACACACGGAGCGCAGTTCGGGATCGCGCCCCCACAGCGGGCCCAGGTGGAGCCGGTCACCCATGATCCCGTCGTTGACCGGAAAGTTGTCCCAGACCAGGGGCGACCGCCCGTTCATGGCTTCGGTTCGAGCGATGGCCTCGGCCGCCGAGATGGAATCGTTCAGCACGGCGCGACCGGTCCAGGCGATCGGTACGGCCTCCGGCGTGCCGGTGGCCAACTCCTCCAGGTAGGGCGTCGGCGCCATGCCCACGTACTCGGTGGGCACCAGGATCAACTCCGCCCGGCCCGCGAGGTGTTCGTGCAGCCAGGTGGTCAGACGGGCGTGCACCGCCCCCTGCTCTCCACCACCGAAGGGGATGTCGTCCAACGCCAGCACCACCAGTTGCACCCCGACCCCGAGCACCTGGTCGATCTTTGCGGCCAGCGCGGCACGGTCCTCGGCGCCGTCGGCGTTGATCGACAGTCCCGGCGAGATCCCGAAGCCGACCTTGAGTGTTCCCTCCGCCACGAGGCGACCGAAACCGTCGAGCATCTCGGTGCCGTAAAGGTCCCGCCACCGTTCGCGGTGCAGCGGATCGTCCTTCGGCGCGTACACGTAGTGCGTCAGATGGCGGACCCGCAGCGCACGCATGACCTCGGCGCGCTCGTCCCACGACCACGGCCGTCCATAGAACCCTTCGATAATTCCCGCGATCGGCCACGCCATGACCGCACAGTAGGTTGTGCGGCCATGCCCACCCTCTCAGAGGCCGCCTCGAAACGCCTCCTGGCCGACTTCGGGGTGCCCGTGCCGGACGAACGTCTGGTCCGCACCCCCGGTGACGCCGTCGACGCCGCCACCGAGATCGGCTACCCCGTGGTGGCCAAGTTGTGCGGCGAGACGATCGCGCACAAGACCGAGCGTGGCCTGGTGCGGCTCGGCCTGGGTACGGCCGAGGCCGTGCACGCCGCCGCCGCCGAACTTCTGGCCGCCGCCCGGCCCGACGACGGTGAGGTCGAAGTGCTGGTGGCGCCGATGGTGCGAGGCAACCGCGAGTTGATCGCCGGACTCAACAACGACGCTGCCTTCGGCATGACCGTGATGCTCGGTGTGGGCGGAATCCTGGCCGAAGCGGTGGCCGATGCGGTGTTCCGGCTGGTGCCGATCGAGCCCGTGGACGCCGAGGAGATGATCGACGACCTGGCCACCCAGGCCCTGCTCGGCCCGTTCCGCGGTGAGCCGGCGGTCGACCGCGCCGCCCTGGTGGGCATCCTCGTCGGCCTTTCGCAGGCGGCCGAGGCGAACCCAACGATCCGAAGCGTCGATCTCAACCCGCTGATCGTCGTCGATGGGGTCCCGGTGGCGGTCGACGCACTCGTGGAGACGGGGGAGACGAGCCACTCATGAGCTTCCAGGCCCTGTTCGACCCCAAGGGTGTGATCGTGGCGGGCGCCTCCAGCCACCCCGGCAAGTTCGGTTTTGTGGCGCTGCACAACCTGCTGGCCTCGGGCTACAAGGGCCGCGTCTTCGCCACCAACCTCGAGGGGACCCCGGTGTTGGGGATCGACACCGTGGCCGATGTGGCCGACCTCCCCGATGGCGCCGCCGATCTGGTCTTCGTGTGCACCCCGGCCGCCGCCAACGTGGCACTGCTGAAGGCCTGCGCGGCCAAGGGCGTCACCGCGGCCTTCCTGACCAGCGCCGGCTACGGCGAGGCCGGGCCCGAAGGTCGCGCCGCCCAGGATGATCTGGTGGCCTTGTGCGCCGACCTGGGGATCTTGCTGGCCGGACCCAACGGGCAGGGCGTGATCTCCACCCCGTCCTCGATGTGCGCGCAGATCGTGGCGCCCTACCCGCCGGCCGGGCGGATCGGCATCGCCAGCCAGTCCGGCAACTTCGTGTCCAGCTTCATGAACTACGCAACCCACTACGGGGTGGGTGTGAGCCGCGCCGTCAGTGCCGGCAACGCGGCGGCGACCGGGGTGATCGATTACCTCGAGTACTACGCCGACGACCCCGAGACCGGCGTGGGGTTGGCCTACGTCGAGGGCATCGTCGACGGTCGGGCCTTCTTCGATCGGATCCGGGGCATCACCCAGCGCCTGCCGCTGGTGCTGGTCAAGGGGGGCGCCTCCGAAGTCGGGGCCCGCGCCGCCGCCAGCCACACGGGCAGCCTCGCCACCAACGACCGCGTCTTCGACGGCATGTGCCGCCAAGCGGGCGTGGTGCGCGCCGCCAGCATCGAGGAGGCCTACGAAGCCGCCGCCACGTTCGCCACCCAGCCGCTGCCGAAGGGTCCGAACGTGTGCGTGGTGTCCACCGCCGGCGGGTGGGGGGTGGTGACCGCCGATGCGGTCAGCCGCGCTCCCGGGCTGCACCTCATGGCGCTGCCGGCCGACCTGGAAGCGCAACTCGATCAGCACCTGCCGCCCCGCTGGAGTCACAACAACCCGGTCGACCTCGCCGGGGGCGAGACCAAAGACACCATCCCGACGGTGCTGGAGATCGTGGCCCGTCACCCTCAGGTCGACGCGGTGGTGTTCCTCGGCACCGGCATCCAGGGGAATCAGGGCCGGCTCGAGCGCGAAGGTCCCTTCTACCCGGACCACGGCCTCGAGCGCATCGTGAGCTACCACGAGCGTCAGGACCGCCGCTTCGCCCTCGCCGCGGCACAGATCAGCGACGAGGTGGGTAAGCCCATCCTCATGGCGAGCGAGCTGTCCATGACCGACCCGTCGAACCCGGCCGTGGCGGGCTGCCGGGAAGCGGGACGGGTCTGCTACGCCTCGGCCAACCGCGCCGTGACGGCGCTCGGTCATCTCTGGCACTACGCCCGGTACCAACAACGCCGGCAGTGAGCCCTCGCCACAGCACAGGCACCCTTGGCTAGATCTCTGGGGTCACGACCGCCCTGGTTCGCGGTCCCGCTGGCCCTCTCGGTGCTGGCCATCGGCCTGCTCAGCGCCGGAGTGCGCCTCGATCGGGAGGCGCACCACGGGTCCAAGTCGCCTGCGATGTCGACCGGAACGGGTCTGTTGTCCTGGCGCCGGGTTCCGGTGCTCGTGGCCGGCCCCGCCGCCGAGCAGGCACTGGACCGCCGCATCAGCGCGTTGCTCGGGCCCGTGGGCAACAACGGTTGCGTCGGCGTGGCCGCCGGGGGCCGCACGATCTACAACTTCAACGAGGACGCCCTCCTCAGCCCGGCGTCGCTGAACAAGCTGACCACCGCCACGGTGGCCATCGATCTGCTGGGCCGTGACCGCCGGCTTCGCACCGAGGTGCGTGCCGATGCACGCGAGGGCGCCACCGTGAAGGGCAACCTCTACCTGATCGGCGGCGGGGATCCGCTGCTGTTCACCGACGACTTCGCCGCCCTGTTCGACCCCCCGGTCACCGAGCACTCGCGCCTGGAGACGCTGGCTGATCGGGTGGTGGCCGCCGGCGTCAGGACGATCACCGGCACGGTCGTAGGCGACGAGTCGCGCTATGACACGCAACGGGCCAACCCGTTGTGGCCGGCCCGGTTCGTCAATCGGGCCGAGACCGGCGCCCTGTCGGCCTTGTCGGTCGATGCGGGCCTCGACCGCTACCCGGTCGCGCCCTCCAAGACCTCCCCCAGCCCGCACCCCTCACCTGACCCCGCCGCCACTGCGGCGGCGCGCTTCGCCGATCTGTTGCGCGCCCGCGGTGTCGCCATCGCGAAGGAACCACCCCCGCGGACCGGGCGGGCACCGGCGGCGGCCAGCCAGGTGGCGAGCTTGGACGGCGTCCTCCTGCGGGGTCTGGTGGGGGAGATGCTGCGGGAGAGCGACAACACGACCGCCGAACTCCTGACGAAGGAGATCGGCCACGAAGCGACCGGCTCCCCGGGCACCACCGCCGCAGGGTTGCGGGCCGCGCTCGGGCACCTGCGCGACCGGCATCTCGTCGTGGCCGGCCTTCACCTGGCTGACGGCTCGGGCCTCGCCCTGGCGAACAAGCAGAACTGCACCTACACGCTCAGCCTGCTCGACGGTGCCGGACCGTTCGGGGATCTGGCCCGCGGCCTGGCGGTGGCGGGCAGAAGCGGCACGGCCCGGCGGCGCGTCGCCGCGGCCGCGCTGGTGGGGCCGCTGAGGGGCCTGGGCGGCGCGGTGAACCCTGGCACGCTCCTCGCCGG
>JANMIX010000009.1:0-1752 GCA_031376015.1 Acidimicrobiia bacterium
CGCGCATCGGCGATGTGTTCGCCTCCCAGAAGGGTGACCTGGCCGCTGCCATCGACGGGCTGGGCACGCTCGGCTCGGCGCTGGCCCAGGGATCGCCCGACTTGGACCGTGCCCTGGTTACCATCAACGGCGCAATCATCACCTTGACCGCCCAACGCACCCGCATCGTGCGGACGCTCGGCGATCTCGCCGGTCTGGCCCGCTCGCTCAACGACCACGTGCTGACCCCGCACCTGCGGGGACTCGAGCTCACCCTCGCCCGTCTCGACCCCGTCGTGGGCCAACTGGCGGCGGACCGCGACACGGTGGGTGCGCTGCTCACCTACCTTGCCCAACTCTCCACGAAGGCACCGCGCGCCACGGACGCGGCGGGCGCCGTCCTCATCTACGGCCGCGTCACCGGGATCGTCACCCAGGGGGGCACGCTGTCGCAGCCCTCGGCGCGACCCCAGGGGGCCGCTGCCGTGCGCCAGTTGCTGGAGCCGGTGTCATGAAGGCTCGCGGTGGCCGGCTGTCGGCTCGGGTGGTGGTCAACCTCGGCGGGTTCGCCCTGCTCGCCCTCGTTCTCACGTTCTGGGCCTTCACCAACGTGATCAGTCTCGAGGCGATCGACCGTCCGTACAAGGTGACCGCCGAGTTCACGACCTCGCCGGGTCTCAGCCCGCACTTCGAGGTGACCTACCTCGGTCAGCGGATCGGCTCGATCGCCAAGGTCCAACTCCGCACCGGCATGGTCGAGACCGACCTGCACATCGACCGAGGCATCTCCATTCCCAGGGCCGTCGACGCCGCCGTGCGCCGCAAGTCGGCAGTGGGCGAGCCCTACGTGGACCTCTCGCCCATTCCCGGCACCGACCCCGACACCGGCCCCCGTTTGGCCGGCGGTGACCGCATCACCCTGGACCACACGTCCACGCCCCTGTCCTACGCGTCGCTCTTCGCGGCGGTCGATTCGCTGGTGCGGGCGGTCCGACCCGAGGACCTTCACACGGTCGTGCACGAACTGGCCGTGGCGCTCGACGGCCGTTCCGATTCGCTGCGCACTCTGCTCGGCAGCACCGATCAACTCACCGCCGATCTGGCGGCACGACGGGATCTGCTGGCGGCGACGGTGGCGGACGTGAGCACCCTCACCCACGTGCTCGCGACTCATATCGGCTCTCTCGACGCCAGCATCGACAACCTGGCTGCGCTCAGCGCCACGTTCCGCACCAGCACCGCCGATCTGACCGCACTGCTGGAACGAGGGCCCGGCCTGGGTGATCTGCTGGCGGAGGTGGTCCACAACTCGGCCGGCTCGCTGGGGTGCACCCTCGACTCGCTCGGCGCGGTCAGCACGCGCCTCGATGGCCCGACGATCCGCGCCCTGGCCGACGTGATCCACCAGAGCCCCCAGTTCGCGTTCGTCCTGCGCGGCCTGATGGCCCCCGACAAGGGCATCGGGGGTTCGCTGTTCTTCAGCAACGGCACCCCGCCGGTGCCGGTGTACGCCACGCCCCGCACGCCGCCGGTGACACCCGAGCGGAGGTTCTGTACGGCGGGCCGCAACCCGGTGCTGGCCACCCCCGGTCTCGGTGCCACCGCCGCGCCCGGCCAGACGGCGCCCGCCACGCCGGGAGGTTCGACGCCGGCGGGACCTGACCACGCGGTGCGACCTACGACCCCGGCGGCGGGCTCCTCGACCAGCGACGCGGGTGGGTCGTCGTTCTTGGACGCGCTCCTTGGGTGGCTGGTGCCGCTGGTGCTGCTGGT